>CAYNLJ010000015.1:0-16675 GCA_964398005.1 uncultured Caldithrix sp.
AATACTTTTTTACCTTTTAAATCGAGCTGGTCTATGGTTAACTTAGCCATTTTCCTTCTCCTTTTGCATTTCTTCTCAAAAAAAAGAGGCACCTGAAGGCGCCCCTTTTAATTTCCTATTTACATGCTCGCCATTTTTTTCAGCAAGTCAACACAACGGTTTGAATAGCCCCACTCGTTGTCGTACCAGCTTAACACTTTAACCTTATTGCCACCCATTACAGATGTAGATTTGCTGTCAAAGATGCTGGAGTGTGAATTGCCAATAATGTCCACTGAGACGATCGGATCTTCACAATATTCCAGTATGCCTTTTAATTTTCCTTCTGCAGCTTCTTTCATGGCGGCGTTAACTTCATCAACTGTTACCTCTTTCTCCAGTTCGGCAACCAGATCGACCAAAGAGCCGTCGGGAGTTGGTACACGCACAGCCATACCATCTAATTTGCCGTTCAATTCAGGAATTACCTTACCAACAGCACGGGCAGCACCTGTGGTCGTCGGAATCATGCTAACCGCAGCAGCACGGGCACGTCGTAAATCACTGTGCGGCAGATCAAGAATTCTCTGATCATTGGTGTAGGAGTGGATAGTAGTCATTAAGCCCCATTTTACGCCAAATTTGTCATGCAATACTTTTACAACAGGAGCCAGACAGTTGGTGGTACAGGATGCGTTGGAAACAATTAAATCGGTTGGTTTTAAATTATCATCATTAACACCCAATACAACCGTGTTATCGATTTCATCTTTGGCCGGAACAGTGAGCAGTACCTTTTTAGCTCCTGCCTGCAGGTGCTTGGCTATTTTTTCTCTGGTTCGGAAAACACCGGTAGATTCAACTACGTACTCCACACCCAGTTCTTTCCAGGGTAATTCGGCAGGATCTTTTACGGCCAATACTTTTACTTTACGATGTCCGGCGATGATGTAATCACCTTCGGCTTTAACTTCTGCAGGGAATTTCCCATGAACAGAGTCATATTTCAACAAATGGGCCAGGGTTTTGGAATCGGTCAAATCATTAATGGCTACAAATTCTATGTCCTTGTCTTCAAAGGCAGCCTTAAACACAAGACGTCCAATTCGGCCAAATCCGTTAATCGCTACTTTAATACTCATTGTTGTTCTCCTTTTATTTTGTTATATTTTCTAGCCTGTTTAAAAGCTGCAAACTAAAAAAACCGTTTAATAAAGTCAAGTAAAAAGTTATAAAATTCACTATTTCTGTATTTAATTTTATTTGCTCCATATTTGTGTTTCGTTTAAATTTTTATATGTCATTAATTATTAAGGTATTATGAACAAAAAATCAATAGTTGTTAAAAACGGACTCTTAATTACCGTCAACCCGCAAATGGAAATATTGGAGGCTGACCTATTAATTGAAAATGGTCGCATTGTAGATATTGCCTCCGGTATTGACACTACTAATCGAGATGTGTTCTACGCCAACGATTTGATCATAGTTCCCGGCTTTGTGCAAACACACGTCCATCTGGCACAGACTCTGTTTCGTAACTCCGCAGAAGATCTTCCCTTATTAGACTGGCTTGAACAAAAAATCTGGCCAGGTGAAGCTTCATTAACTCCTGAGACTTTGCGTTTAAGCGCTCTGTTGAGTATTGCCGAGTTTTTTAAAGGTGGCACCACCACCATCCAGGACATTGGCATTGTAAAGAACGCCTCTGTTTTGTTTGAAACCATTGCAGAAACAGGCATTCGGGCTGTAAGCAGCAAAATGTTGATGGATTTTGGACAGGGCCCGGCAATATTACTAGAAGAAACCGAGCGGGCATTGGTCGAGACTGTCGAACTCATAAACAAATGGCATGGTTATGATAACGGGCGTATTCATTTTGCGCTGGCGCCTCGTTTCGTGCTCTCATGCAGTGATCAATTATTAAAAGAAACTGCTGAACTCGCAAAGAAATATCAGCTGGCCGTTCACACTCATGCTTCCGAAAACAAAACCGAAATTGAATTGGTTAGACAACGCTTTGGCTTAAGTAATATTCAGGTGTTCGAACATTTTGGTTTTACCGAGTCTGCTCTTCGTCTGGCCCATTGTGTCTGGACGGATGAAACCGACCGTCAAATTTTACAAAAATATGACATCAAGGTTCTGCATTGCCCTTCGGCCAATCTAAAATTAGGGTCGGGCATTGCTCCCATTCCTGATTACCTGGCTCGGGGGATTAACGTTTCATTAGGTGCAGATGGTGCTCCCTGTAATAATAATCTGAGTATTTTTACGGAAATGCGATTGGCGGCCTTAATTCAAAAAGGTTTACACGGTCCCCAAAGCATGCCGGCAGAAACGGTTTTTAAGCTGGCCACTATCGACGGCGCACGGGCTCTGGGTATGGAAAGAGAAATCGGCAGTATTGAAACTGGTAAAAAAGCTGACCTGGTATTTTTAAAAAGAAATCAAGTTCATTCCATTCCTGACGAAAATATCTACGCTAAATTGATTTTTTCAGCCAGGGAATCAGATGTACAGCACGTCATGGTCGAAGGTCGATGGGTACTAAAAGACCGGCAATTGCTGACCGTAGATGAATCTGAAATTTTAAAAAAAATAAAATTATGATTTATTCAAGAAAAAACCTAAATTATTGCCAATCATTGAAAAAACGTTATTAGGGTTCACTATTAGCCCGGGAGTAAGTCATGAAGCGTACCATGCTGCTTTCATTGTTGTCATTATTACTTCTGTTAGCCTTTTATTCCTGCGGGGGCAAAAAAGAAACAGTATTACAGGAAACACGCTCTCCTGAACAAATATTACAGGATGGAGACCTGTTGTTTGCTCAGGGACAATTCAAAGAAGCCTTAGATACTTATCAACGGTTGCTCATATTTTATCCCACCTCGGAATTGGATATCGATGCCAAACTGAGAATTGCGGAATGTTACAACAAACTGGAAAAATTTGAAGAACAAATGGACATCCTTCTGCAGCTCTTAAAGGAAAATCTGATTCCTGAAAAGGTACCAGCCATTTACGTCCAAATTGGAAAATATTATGAAGTGGCCGCGCGTTTTAATCCACAAAATGCAGATAGCGCAGACTACAAGACTGCGATTGATTATTTCAACCGTGCAATCCGGTACGAAGACAGTAATGATGAGTGGGCCAAAGCAGAAGCTGAGTATCGCATGGGGTTGGTTTATGCTAAATTAGGCGATCTGGACAAGGCAAGAGAATCGTACGAAAAGGTTTTGTCAGATTATCCGGCATCCCCCTTTGCCGTTTTAGCCCAGATGAAACTTCAACAACCCACCGACACCAAGGAACTCTCTACCTTCCCCGATTCGGTGGAGGCCTACAAGGCCCGGCTTGGTGCACTGCTGCAATCCCCTGCCGAAGAACAAATGCCCGAACAACCTGCACAGGGGCAGTCGTTGGAGGAATACATTCAGAATCCAAATACCACCCCTGATACAACCGGCCAGGCACCACAACCTGCCGATACGACGAAACAAGAATAAACCTGATTGTTAAATGAAAATCGGTATCGGTTCTCAAAATAAAACAAAGGTAGAGGCAGTAAAAGCTGCCTGTCAAAAATTGCAAAGAACTTTTGCCTATCTATCCTCCGAGCGATTCGAATTCATCTCCATTGCAACCCGGACTCCCGTTCCGGACATGCCTCTTTCTCAGGAACAGATCATCGATGGTGCAATTCATCGGGCTCATTATGTTTTCCAAAATATTGATGGTCTGGACTTTGCCGTTGGGCTTGAAGGTGGGACCTTTCCACTCACTTCCCCTGCCATGGCGCCGGATATCATCTATTTTCTGCAAAATTGGGTTTATGTGTACAACGGCAATACCGGCTTTTTAGGCAGTTCACCAGCCCTGCCCCTGCCCAAAGAAATTGCCGGGCAATTGTACCGTCACCATCGGGAATTGGCTGAAGTTATTGATGAGTTCAGTGGAAAACATGACGTACGATCCAATCAGGGTGCTTTTGGCATTCTAACCCATAATCTCCTTACCCGCACCTATTCCTTTGAAATCTCCGTCATCAATGCCTTCATCCCTTTCTTCAATAAAGATTACCGGGAATAAGGTTTGAGTTTGATATTGGTTTAATGATTCTGGTTGAATGGTTGGCAGATATGCTGAGTTTTATTCCATTTAAGAGTAGTTTCGTGATTTAAACACGTTTAAACATTGTTGACCTAAAAAATTGTTACACTTTTTCGCTTTAATACCCTATTTAAAATACCTTCTTATTTTTTCCATCCAGCCGCGCTTCATTAAGGCAATGGCCAAAATAATGAACAACGTCCCCGGGATAATCGGGATAATAGCTCCGGTCATGCCCAGCAAAATCAGTAAAATAATAAACAAAAATTTCTTTTTACGAAAGGCTTTCACTTTAGCCAGTAGATCGGTCTTGCCACTGTCTTTCATGTCAAAGTCTCACAAAGTGGTGTTCTAATTTTTGCAGATCAATATGTTCAAACACAGTTTGCAGCCAGTGTTCGCCAAATTTATTAAAATAGTAAAGCGGACAAATGACCCGTTCCTGTGGTTTATCATTCGGGAAGAAATTTTGCTGGATGGTTTTGAGCTGCTGTAATGTGATATCATTTTTCTGGCGCCAGGCTTTCTCCAACCGGGTCTTCATTTTATTCAGCGTACCATTCATATTATTAAAGGTCTTGTTGATCAGAGACTCCAGAGTCGGGTCAATCTGCCTGGCTAAATTCAGGAACTGTTGCTGGCTGACTTGCAGTTGGTCGGAAGTTTGCTTTACCTGTTCGTCCACTTCTTTTAGTTGCCCAGATCTGAAAAGGTCTGCCGTCCATTGATTAAAATCTCTGGTCACCTGTTCAGGTTTGAGATCAAATTTGTTTAGTAGTCGTGCAATTTTGGGTTCAATTAGTGTTGCCGAAAAGCGGGGCTGCAGGTGGGGCATGGTAATCTTAAATAGCGCAAAGGCCTGTTTTAGTTGTGCCCAGTAGGCAATTTCCGCCGGACCTGCCACATAAGAGACAACCGGCAACATGTAACTTTGCCAGAGAGGACGTGTTAAAACGGAGGAAGAAATCTGCTCCGGGTTTTGTCTAATCCGCTCTTTTAGCTGACTGGCGCTTAATGTTTTTTCTTCACCGTAAATTTTAAATTGGCCATCAGATTCACGCAGCAAAGGCTGTCTGATCTTTCCTTCCACCAGGAAAAACAAATAGGCACGTGTATTGCGGACCACAACCTGAGGATGTTCAATTTTAGCAGTTTGCTCCTGTAATGCTTCAAGCAGCGCATCATTCTCATCGACTGCCTGCAAAAAAAACGGCAGACTCTTTTCTTTTACCGTTTGATCACTGGGATTAAAGAAAAGCAATCCGTAAGGACCAAGCATACTCTGTAAATGGCTTTTAAAACTCGCCAGCCAGTATTCTCCCGGCCGATAAAATTGACGCAATTGTGCAAAAAGCGCCTCTGAAAATTCCGTTGGTTGTAATGTGTCCCTTAACGCTTCAAGAATGTCATCAATCGATGGCGGAAGTGTTCTTACCGAAACTGGTAAGCGTTGAACAGCCTCGTTTTCCATTTCAAACTTTTTTAACTCATTTTTTTGATCAAAAAGAAAAGCGTGATTCACCTCTTCAAAATCATGGTCTTCTCCTTCCAGCCAAAACACAGGAACGTAAGAGAAACCATTATTCAATTCATTCAGTTTGCGACACAAAACAATGGTAGTCATAGCTTTAAAAAGGGTGTACATGGGCGAAACAAAGAGGCCTAACTGCTGGCCGGTTACAACCACTAACGTGTTCTTTTTTTGCAGTTTTTCAAGATGCGCCTTTTGAGCGGCAAACGGAGCTTCCAGGTTCTGATTTAACAATTCTTCCAAAAGAAAGGGCTGTGTTTGGGATAAAACTTGTTCTGAGACGGTTGTCCAGTCAGGTTTTAAAGGATAATTGAAAAGCGAGAGGGTCTTTTCCTGCTCATTTAGATATTGTTTGAAAATAGGATTCATGATCTGCCTTTTTTAATAATAAAATTAATCTCGGGCTTGTTAGTTGAAATGACCCGCCGTGATAGTCGCCCATTAATTTCACCAGGGTAAAACCGGCTTTTTTCACCAGCGACAGTAATTCATCCTTTGTAAACATTCGCACGGATTCAAAAAATTCCTTTGTTCTGCCCCGTTCTTCAATAATAATCGTTTTTTCAACCCGATTGCCATTAATTTTACGGTGTTCCACAATTTTCCCTGAGTCCAGCCGTCGTTCGGTTGTTTCCTGAAGATGCTTTTCAACATATGATGCATTTAAAAAATCAAAAAAGAAAAAACCTCCGGGTTTTAGCACTCTGTGAAATTCATTAAGAACTTTCAAGTGATCCTGTTCATCAAAAAAATAACCAAAAGAAGTAAACAGATTTAGTAAAACATCGAATTCCTGTTTGAATGGTAACAATCGAATATCGCCCCGCACAATTTTGAAATGACAATTTTGTCTGGCCTGACGTAGTAAAAACAGTGAAAGATCAATACCGAACAGATAGTCAGAATAATCGGCTAATGCGCAGGCATGACGACCATTCCCACAGGCGGCATCGAGAATCCTGGTTTTTCGAGTAATCGGGATATGTTTTAAAATCAACTGAACCAGGTCTAAAGCATCCTGTTCGTTGCGATGAGCGTAAACCTCAATATACTCCTGTCCAAACCAGTCTTTAAACCAGTCCTTTTTAGATCCAGTTTTGTTCAACGTACCATTCTAATGTTTGTTTAACTCCTGTTTCAATATCGGTTTTAGTTTCAAAACCCAATTGATGCTTCATTTTTTGTGGTGAACAAATCCAGAAATCCGGTATTAACTCGGCAACTTTCTGGCGATTAATTATGGAAGGTTTTTTAGTAATTTTGCTCCAAAATTCAGACACACCGGCAATTACTTTAACAGCACTAAGCGGAATGGGGACATGAACAGCTTTAGAGTTAAAGAACTCCAGCGTAATGCGAGCCAATTCATCCCAGGTGTAGGGTTTGGGATCGGTAATAAAGTAAGTTTGGTTGGCCGCCTTCGGATGTTCTGCAGCGACTAAAATTCCCTCAACCAGGTCCCTGACGTAAACAAAACTGACAAATTTCTCACGGTTCTGCCATTTGGGAATAATACCTCTTTTAACCGATTGAAAAAATTGTAATACGTCGGTGTCACGCGGTCCATAAACAGCAGAGGGTCGAACGATGGTGTATTCTAACTTTGCGGCTTTTTCTTTCAAGTAGTTTTCGGCCAGCAACTTACTCTTACCGTACTCACTAACCGGCCGCGGGGTATCCTCCTCGGTGACTGGTTCCAATGATTGTGAAGGCCCGGCTGCAGCCTGTGAACTGACCAACACCAATCGTTTTACAGGCAGTTGTCTTTCAACAATCACATCAACCAAATTTTTGGTGCCTTCAAAATTAACACGATAGTAATCTTCATTTTTCAGTGCCTTGGTCAATGCCGCACAATGAATCACCACATCCACATCCTGTAAACCTTTGGCCAAAGCATTGGCATCTTCCAATTTAGCGTAAAAAGTGTCCAGACTTAAATCGGCAATCCAGCGCAAATTACTGGTTGTGCGCAGCAAAGCACGCACCTGGTGTCCTTTACTCACTAATAATTCGGCCAAATGGCTACCGACAAATCCGGTGGCCCCTGTTAAAAATACTTTCACAAACTTTCCCTTTTTTGCTTTAAATAAATTAAAGAACTATATTAAAAAAGATACGAAAAATTCGCAATCTTTATTCATTATTTTTTTTTGCATATATTAGAATAAAATTGCGAATTTATTGAAATTTACTAAGTGTTTAATTTGGGCTGGAGGTTTTTTTGGATATTTTCGAAAAGTGTCGCCGCTTTACCCGCGCAAAAGAAGCAATTGAAGCAGGAATTTACCCCTACTTTCGACCGCTCTCCGGAAATGATGGTCCACGTGTTTACATGGAAGGCCGTGAAATTATTATGATCGGTTCCAATAATTATTTGGGACTAACCCATGACCCTCGTGTTATTGAAGCTGCTATTCAAGCAACCAAACAATACGGTACAAGTTGTTCAGGTTCACGTTTTTTAAACGGGACACTTGACCTGCACCATGAATTGGAAGCCAAAATCGCTAAATTTATGAATCGGGAAGCTGCATTAATCTTTAGTACCGGTTACATGGCCAATCTTGGTGGAATTGCGACCTTAGCCGGTAAAGATGAATACCTCATTCTGGACAAATCAGATCACGCTTCCATTTATGCAGGTACACAGGCCACTAATGGCGCCATTATCAAACGCTTCAGGCACAATGACATCGAAGGCCTGGAAAAGATCCTTTCACAGCTGGAATATGATGTGCCCAAGCTGATTGTCAGTGATGGTGTTTTCAGTATGGAAGGTGACATTGTTCGACTGAAAGAAATGATCCCATTGGCCCAAAAGTACAATGCCCAAATTTACATTGATGAAGCTCATGGTGTAGGCGTGCTGGGCGAACATGGTCGGGGTGCCTGTGAATATCTCGGTTTGGAAGAACATGTAGATATTGTGATGAGCACCTTTAGTAAATCTCTGGCCTCCATCGGTGGATTTGTTGCCGGCCCTCAGTTTGTTATCGACTACATGAAGCATCATGCTCGTCCCCTGATTTTTTCAGCGGCACCTACGCCGGCTGCAACGGCTGCTGTATTAAAAACGATTGAAATTATTGAGACCGAACCAGAACACATGCAGCGTCTGCATCAAATTAGTGATAGAATGCGTTATGAGTTCAAACGCCTTGGTTTTGATATTGGCGAGAGCAAGGACACCCCCATTATCCCACTTTACGTACGTGACGACGAGCTTACTTTTCTTTTCTGGAAACGTCTTTTTGAAGAGGGCGTTTACGGGAATGCAGTGATCAGTCCGGCAGTTGCTCCCGATCAGGCTTTAATCCGTACCAGTTATATGTCAACACACACCGATCAGGATCTGGAAAAGGTTCTGGAAATATCCGCCAGGGTAGGCAAAGAATTAGGTATTATTTAATAGAAGGATTTGGAAAATGGCCGTCGAAATTTTTACCGTTCGCAGTAAAACGGATTTTAAAAATTTCCTTAATCTGGAATGGGAAATAAACAGGAACACCCCCAATTGGGTCAGCCCTTTGCGTATGGAGCGTGCCAAATTACTGAATAAAAAGAAAAATCCCTTCTTCCAGCATGCCGAAATGGAAATGTTCCTGGCTAAAAAAGACGGCCATCTGGTTGGTCGAATTGCTGCCATTACGAATGAGAACCACAATACATTTCACGGAGATAACTGGGGATTTTGGGGCTTTTTTGAAAGCATTAACGATCAGCAAGTGGCTAATGCGCTATTCTCATCGGCAGCCAATTGGTTAAAATCAAAAAATAAAGATAATATGATTGGTCCAATGAATCCCTCGACCAATGACGAATGTGGCTTACTGATTGAAGGCTTCGATACCCCTCCCTTTGTTATGATGACACATAATCCCGACTACTATCCCGCTTTGGTTGAAGGCTTTGGAAATATTAAAATCAAAGATTTGTACGCCTGGTACTTATCAACTGAAACTGCACTGGCCAACATTACAGATAAACTGGAACGTATTGCCAATAAAATCAAAGAACGACACAGCATTACCTTTCGAAATGCCGAATTGAAACACCTCAAACGGGAAGTTAAATTAATCAAAGAAATTTACAACGACGCCTGGAGTAAAAACTGGGGATTTGTCCCTTTTACTGATGAAGAGATCGATTACCTGGCCGATCAATTAAAAGAAATCGTGGATGAAGACCTGCTTATCCTGGCATTAAAAAAGGATGAACCAATTGCCTTTAGTTTGACCATCCCAAATATTAATGAAGTTCTGGCAAAAATTCCGGATGGAAGATTGTTTCCCACCGGCATTTTTAAATTATTGTTCGGACTCAAGAAAATTAAAACCGCAAGGGTAATCACACTTGGTGTTAAAAGAGCCTATCAACATTTAGGCTTAGGCTCCATTTTTTACATTGAAACCATTAAACGTGCTGCGCAAAAGGGAATTACAGCCGGTGAACTTTCATGGATATTAGAAGACAACCATCCCATGAACAGCGCCATTCAGTCTTTGGGATCTGAACTTTACAAACGTTACCGAATATATCAGTACCCTTTAGACAAATAACTTTAGGTCTTAAGATATAAAAGTTTTTGATTCATCTTAGCTAATCAGATGACTGTTTTTTGCGGTAAAAAAAATAGAAATTGAACACAAAATTGCATTCAAAACATTACCTTAAAAAAAACACCTAACAAAAGCAATTTTATTGACTTATTCCAAATAGATTGATATATTCTTAATAATAAATTCATCTACGGGGAGGCAAACATGAGCTTCAGCAAAGTTTCAATTATTTTACTCATTTTTTCCTTTTTACTTTTCAGTTGCGCAGGTTCCCGGAAAAAGCAGGATGAGTCTTTAAGCGCTGAGTCCTCTCAACAGCAGGATCTTACAGATATTGAAAAATTATTGGGAATTGAGACAACAACATCAGAAACACCTAAGACACAAAAACAAAAGCCCAAAGAAAAACTCAATCTGTTAGATGAAAATGAGGTAGCCAATCCCGATCAATCGATGGCAGCGGCTGCAACGGCCATGACGCCGGAAGAAAAGAAAAAATACGAAGAGAAGATTCAAAATTTACAGCGTCAGCTCAAAGATAAAGACCGTCTGATTCAACAGTTGAAAGCACAGTTGGCTGATCAAAGCCAACAAATTGAAAAGCTAAGTTCTCAAAAAGAATCAGCATCCGTTTATGTACCCTCTTCTTCTGAGACAGCTGTAATGGGATCAGGCGATTACGAACAAACATATCAGCAGGCCAGACAGGCTTTCGAAAACAGAGATTATCAGAATGCTCTCAGCCTCTTTCAATCACTTTTAAGCAAAAATGCCAATCATTCACTGGCTGATAATGCACAGTACTGGATTGGAGAATGTCATTACGCATTAAGACAGTACGATGCTGCCATTCTTGATTTTCAGAAAGTGTTTACTTTTCCTAACTCCAATAAAGCCGCAGATGCCCAGTTTAAGCTTGTTTTATGCTATTTGAAAAAAGGTGATGTCGAAAAAGCCAGAGAAGAATTCCAACGCCTGCAGAACGATTTTCCGGATAGCCCTTACGTAAACCGGGCCTCCGAAATTTTGTCACAATATTAAATTTGATTGCGAATCACTCTTATCAATTTTAGGTTACATCTAAAATTAAGAAAGCCACCCCGAAAACAGGGTGGCTTTCTTTTTTATGGGGGTTCTATGAAATTAATGATTCAAGATAGCTTCAATGTGTTCGATGGGGTATGATTTTTCGTACAAATCGAGCACCATTTGCAAGCGCCGCACTCCATAGCGGGTAAACTTGTAATTGTTTTTTTGAACAGGAAAGGCCAACCCCATACGAATAAACCGTTTAATGACCTCAGGGCTTACCCCTAATTTCTGCGCTACATCGCTTAGTTCATATAAATCAGCATGCATCGATTAAACCTCCTTGCTATTTCTCTGATAACAAGGTCGGTCTAATTAATCATTACTTTAGTTTTGAATGTGATCTGATAACCGATTGATTTTTATAAATTAACATACCATTAATTTTGTCTGCATTTTTTCAGGATAATTTCATGCTTTTCATCACATTCAGCAAATCAATCCATTTGTTTTCTTAAAAATGCCGGAATTTCAAGGTTTTCAGGATCACTTTCAATATCTTCATCGCCAAAGAAGAAGAAATTCGGTTGCGAAACGTTCAACAACTCTCCTTTGCTCTTTTTTGCTTTTCTTTTAAAGGCTGGCTTGTCATACTCACTAAAATCCGTTGTTTCCCGTGTCTCTTCAACCTCATTTTCCTCTTTTTCCTGAACTTCAATATCTTCTTCTATTTCTTCTTTTGGCTGATGTAAAATTTCTGCCTGTTCCAGTTCTTTGTTAAAGCCAGTAGCAATAACCGTTACGCGTAATTCTTCCTTCAGGTTTTCATCAATAACCATACCAAAAATTACATTTGCTTCGTTACCTACCCGTTCCTGAATGACCTTTGAAGCTTCGCCCACTTCGAACATGGACATGGTTGGGCCACCGGTAATATTAATAAGTACCCCACGTGCTCCTTTGATATCCACACCATCCAATAGCGGACTGGTAATGGCCTGTTCAGCAGCGCTAATCGCACGATTTTCACCAACCCCGACACCAGTACCCATTAGAGCATCGCCCATGCCCTGCATGATAGTACGAATATCTGCAAAGTCGAGATTGATGTAGCCATGGACATTAATTAAATCGGAAATGCTACGCGTTGCTTCCAGCAGAATGGAATCCACGGCTTTAAAAGCAGCCACCACCGAAGTATTATGATCGATAATTGAAAACAGGCGGTCGTTTTGAATGACAATGATGGTGTCCACTCTTTCGCGCAGGGCCTCCAGTCCTTTTTCAGCGTTGCGTCTGCGGAAGGGACCTTCAAAAGTGAATGGCATGGTCACAATGGCAACCGTTAAAGCGCCTAAATCCCGGGCAATTTCTGCCACGATGGGTGCAGCGCCGGTACCGGTTCCACCACCCAGACCACAGGTCACAAAGACCATGTCTGCGCCATTGATGGTTTCAATCACCCGTTCTTTATCTTCCATAATGGCACGTAAACCAATTTCGGGATTAGAACCAGCGCCTAATCCTTTGGTCAAATTTTTCCCAATCTGGATGCGCATCGAAGCCTGGCTTTTTTCCAGGTCTTGTGCATCGGTATTGACGACCACAAACTCAACCCCTTGCAGGCCGGCTTCGATCATTCCATTAATGGCGTTACCGCCGGCGCCTCCGACGCCAACAACCTTAATTTTGGCGCCCTGAGTTTCAGAAGCATCAAATTGAATCATTTTTTATCTCCCCATTTAAAAAATTTCCATTAGCCAAAAATATCTTCAACCATTTTTTTAATGCGCACCACCACATCGGAAAACGGATGTTTTGGTGGCAGTTTTTGATTTCCATGTTTCATTGCGTAGTAAAGCAGGCCGACCCCGGTAGCAAAAATCGGACTGCGCACCGTTTCCACCAGCCCACCATGCACTCGTGGAATGCCCACTTCTACCGGCATGCCCATCACCCGTTGAGCCAGTTCTTTGGCTCCTTCAATCAAGGAAGCTCCGCCCGTGAGCACCACACCAGCTCCTAAGGAATCAAACACTTCGGATTTTTCCATGTATTTAAGTGCCAGTTGAAAAATTTCTTCCATCCGCGGTTCAACAATGGCTGCCACCACGCTGCGCGAAATTTCTCTCGGCAAACGTCCCGCCACACCCGGCACACTGATCAGTTCATCCTTTTGCAGTAGGGACTGCATGGCCAGGCCATATCGTTTCTTTATTTCTTCCGCCTGATCCTTTGAAGTACGCAACCCTTGAGCCAGATCATTGGTAACCTGTTCGCCACCAATTCCCAATACTTTTGTGTAGCGAATGGCTCCATCAAAGAAAATGGCAATATCAGTTGTTCCACCTCCAATATCGATGATGGCCACCCCCAAATCACGCTCGTCCTCGTGTAATACCGAAAGACTTGAGGCATAGGGTTCCAGGACAATATTGTGACCAACTTCGTAGCCGGCTTCTTCAATACAATTGATGATATTCTGAATGGCCGTAACCGCTCCGGTAATGATGTGTACCTCTGCTTCCAACAGGGTTCCGGCAAAGCCTACCGGATTTTTAATACCATCCTGATTGTCAACCGTAAATTCCTGGGGCAGGACATGTAAAATTTTACGGTCCCTGGGTAAAGAAATATTCTGAGCAGCATCCAAAACGCGACCCACATCTTTTTTGGTAATGATCTTGTCCTTGCCGCTAACTGCAATCACGCCTTTACTGTTTAGAGAGCGAATATGATCACCGGCAATCCCGGCAAAAACTCTGGTAATCCGATGCCCACTGGTCAATTCTGCCTGTTGAATGGCCTGCCGAATGGAATCCACTGTTTTTTCAATGTTAACCACCACCCCACGACGCAAACCGTGCGAAGGATGGGTTCCAACTCCCACCACATTCAGATTTCCTTCTTCATCCACTTTGCCTACAATTGCAGCAATTTTTGTCGTTCCGATATCCAGTCCACAAATAATCTCATTTTTCTCCATGATGTATCTCCCCGGCACTTATACTTTATCCCTGTTTTTTCTTATTTTTCAAAATCAAACGATCTTCAAAGCGCAGATCGATGTATTCGATTTCCGCCAACTGTTCCCAGTCCAGATAATTTTGAACATAAAGATTCAATACGTACAACTCGTTCTGGTAATCTTCAAAATTACAACGAACTTTTGCCCCTCCTTTGATCAGCGAAATTTCCAGCATCTCTTCAGGTTTTAACTCAATAGAGGCAATCATTGACCAGAGCGGTGATTTCATGAACTTTATATATTTCAAAACTTCAACTGTTTTCAGGAGCCTGGTCGATTTTGTAACCTGCCCCAGCTGGCCAAGTTCTTCCCCGGATGCTTTAATTACCGGCAAATTCCAGCTGTAAGCCGGAATTTTAGGAAATGGCAGTAACACACCTTCGGCATCAATTAAAACCAGGTTGTCTTTAAAGACGAAGGCAATCGGATCCCTTTCCTGCACACTAATGCGCAAAGTAGAGGGTAAACTGTAAACCGCAGCTGCATTTTTTACAAATGGCGAATGCATTAAACTTCTGGCAATTTGGGTCGGTTTAACGGTTAAATATTTTTCGCCTGGTTTTACTCCACACAATTTTAAAACCTGTTCCCTGGTTAAAATCCGATTCCCATTGATTTTAATATTTTTTAATTCAAACGTTGCAATCCGTTTTGACAAATAGGCTTCCACCTGGCGATTTACATAGGCCAGACCAGAAAGTACAACAATCACACTCAAATAAATTAAGGTGTTCCGCAATGTGTGTTTTTTTCTTCTTCTGCTCATTGCATCCTTTTTTTCGATTCAAACATTAACCACTGCGCAAATTTTTGTGCCGTGTAGTGAATATCTCCTGCTCCTAAAAACAATACCAAATCATCAGTTTTAATCAAGTTTTTCAAGTAATCGAGTAAATCTTCTTCCTGCTCAATGTAAATGGCTTTGGGGCCGATTTGCTCGCTGATTAATTTTCCGCTAACTCCGGCCATCGGTTTTTCCCGGGCCGGATAAATTTTGTTAATAATAACCTGATCTGCCTCTTTTAATACCTGGGCAAAATCCATGTAAAAATCTCTTGTCCGGGAGAAAAGATGGGGCTGAAATACAGCAATCAATCGTTTTTGCCAGCCGGAACGAGCTGCCTGCAAGGTAGCGGCCACTTCTGTTGGGTGATGGGCATAATCATCTACAACCAGAACACCGTCTTTGTCAGCTAAAATATCAAAACGCCTTTCAACCCCTTTAAATTCAGACAAGGCCTGTATCATCAATGTGTGGTCAATCTCCAGTTCATGCCCAACCACAAAAGCTGCCAGTGCATTTAAAACATTGTGTTTCCCGGGAACATTTAAAGTCAACTGATTTAGTTTTTGTCCCCGATGGTAAATTTCAAAACTGATCTTGTTAGCCTCCGTTGTCAAGATTTTAGCTTGAAAATGTGCCCCCTCCTGCAAGCCGTAGGTAATTACCGAAGGTTCTACTTTGTCCAACAGGCCACGAATATTGGGGTCATCCACACAGGCCACCACCAGGCCATCAAAGGTAACCTGATTAATAAATTGTAAAAAGGTTTGGCGCAAATCATCCAAATCTTTGTAAATATCGAGGTGATCTGCTTCTAAACTGGTAACCACTGCAATTCTGGGAAAAAGTGTCAAAAAGGAACGATCGTATTCATCTGCTTCGGTAACCATAAATTGGCTACTGCCCAGACGTGCATTGGTCATCAGGTTGTGCAAACGGCCTCCTACCACAATCGTTGGATCCATTCCGGCTTTCAGCATGACTTGACCAATCATGGAAGTGGTGGTTGTTTTACCGTGCGTTCCGGCTACCGCTACTCCAAAATGGCGGTTAAACAACTGGCCCAACAATTGAGCGCGTTTCAGTTGCGGGATGCCCATGTCTCTGGCGGCCTGCAATTCCGGATTGTCTGCCGGTACAGCTGAGCTGTAAATCAAAAAGTCAACATCGGGCGCAAGATTTTCTCGTTGATGGCCGGCAAAGATGCGTGCTCCCTTTTTTTGTAAATATTCCGTAATTTCGGTTAACTGGCGATCGGAGCCTGTAACCTGATGTCCCTGGTTTAATAAAATTTCAGCCAGCCCACTCATTCCAATTCCGCCAATACCCACAAAGTGAAATTTCTTTTTTTGTTTAAAAATACTCACGCTTTTTCTCCGAATTTCAGACCGCGTTCTCTTAACATTTCTTCCAGGTGTGTCAGAATTTGATCAATGCTTTCCGGCCTGTGCAAGCTTTTCATGGCCTGGGCCATTTGCTCAATTTTCTGCTGATCATTTAACAGTGGTGGTAACACTTCAGTTAATTTTTGTTTCAATTGTTCGTCGTCTTTAATGACCAGGGCAGCACCTTTTTGAGCCAGGGTCACGGCATTTTTGTATTGATGGTCGGCGGCTGCAAAGGGAAACGGAACAAGCACTGCC
>CAYNLJ010000016.1:0-14401 GCA_964398005.1 uncultured Caldithrix sp.
CGGAATTAGCCCGTCTGCTAACCGAATGGGCCATTGAAAAAGGTAATGGCAAACAATCGCTTTATATTTGTACCGGCGGTGGGCCGGGCATTATGGAAGCGGCTAATAAAGGCGCTCATCTGGCCGGCGGGAAATCCATTGGTCTTAATATCTCTTTACCCCATGAGCAGGAACCCAATCCCTACATTTCGGAAGAACTCGGTTTTGAATTTCACTATTTTTTCATGCGCAAATACTGGCTGGTTTATTTAGCCAAAGCACTGGTCATTTTTCCTGGAGGCTTTGGAACACTTGATGAATTGATGGAAGTGCTCACCTTAATTCAAACCAGAAAGATTCATCGTCCATTGCCGATCGTCGTTTTTGGGCAGGATTACTGGCGCGAAGTGATTGATGTGGAAGCCATGGCCCGCTGGGGCACCATCGCTTACCAGGATTTGAACTTATTCACCTTTGTAAATTCAGCAACCGAGGCTTTTCACTATTTGAAGGAACATCTGGAACAATGGGCTACAGCTGATCTGGAGAATGAAAAGTAGAATGGTCAAATAGACTGAACAGCAATCCATCAACTTTTGAATCCTGCTAATCAGGTAAATCCAAAAAATCAAGGTTCAAATTTGTTCAGCTAAACTTTTTATTTTCTTGCTGATTTAATAAAAACCTTAAAACAATAAATTTAAATTCTGAAATTCTGCGGGCTTCTGCGCAAACTGTGTACAAAAAAATCCAGGCAATCCATAATTTTGTAAATCAATGTTTAGATTTTAGTTACTTCGTCACTCATTACCCTGCTACTCTAAAATTTTGTCACTTTATTAACCAAATCGATGGAAACTTGTCCAGAAAAGACAGGCAGGTGGCTAAAAACATGCTTTTTATTCCGACTTGTTTTCGCCGTTTTTGTAGGACCAGCGCTTTTTGTCCCTAAAATCTTCACCCCAGTGAAGTTTATTGCGCAAGGTTTCGTAAAAGCTTTTTTCTTTCATTTTGACCAAATTTACATTAAAGGGAGCCCTGGTTAATCTAAACTTTGTACCACTATCGAAGCCTTTGATCAGTTGCCCGTCCCTGAAGAGTTTTATTTCTTTAAACTCAGTAAAAACTTCCAGCGAAATGGTACTATTATCTGGCACCACTACCGGACGGTTCGTTAATGAGTGAGGACAAATGGGATTAATGAGAAATACATTGGTTTCGGGAATCACAATCGGCCCTCCGGCAGAGAGTGAATAGGCTGTTGAACCGGTTGGAGTAGAAATAATCAGCGCATCGGCAATGTAAGAGTTCAGCAGTTTACCATCCACATGGGTAACGATTTCGATGACCCGTGAAAAACCGGCTTTGTCGACCACAAAATCGTTAAAGGCAAAATACTTTTCCTCAGAAATTAATTCTTCGCATTGCAGCAAACTGCGTTTTTCTACAAAATATTTTTTCTGCAAAAAGTTTTCCAGATGAGCGGTTAACTCTTCGGGAGACGTTTCAGCCAAAAAACCCAATCCACCTAAATTCACACCCATGACTGGAATTTGTTTTTCACCAATCAACTGGACCGAGCGCAAGATGGTGCCATCTCCTCCGAGCGCCAAAATCAGATCGGATTGATCAAGAATGGTATCCAGCTCGGTGATTTTTAAATATTCGAACTGATTTTGCACATAGACGGAATCAAAGGTGCACAAAAGAAATTCAACAGTAAATTTCCGGTTATTTCTTTGCCAGTCATTTAAAATTTTCAAAGGAATGAGAATCTGTTCTTTTCGGGGATTGACAAGAATGCCAATGGTAATCGAATTTTCCATCACAAATCATTCAGGTTAAAGTTTCCCTCGGTGTCCCGGGTCAGTTTTTTCACTTTGGTTTCAGCTTCGTTTAACTTTTCCAGACAGAACTTAACCAATTTCTGTCCTTCTTCAAAGGCAGCAATACTTTTGTCCAGGGTAATTTCACCGCTTTCCAATTGACTTACGATCTCTTCTAAACGACTTAAAGCTTCTTCAAAAGTCATTTTTTTAGTGGCCATTGTTTTCCTTTTCAACTTTTGTCACTTTACCAACCAGTTCTCCTTTGAACAGTTCAGTTTTCACTTCATCACCAACCTTAACCTGAGCAGCATTTTTCAGGACCTTGCCCTTAATATAGGTAATACTGTAACCTCTTTCCAACACTTTTTTGGGGTTCAAGTTCAACAGCCGTAAATTCAATTGTTCCACATGATTTTGAAAACGGCTCACATTTTGCGAGTAATTTCTGATCATTTGGGAAGTCAGTTCATCTACCCGCAGGGCATTCTGGTGCAGAATATCTTCCAGACGGCGCAGGCCGTAACTTCGCTGAATACTTATCAGTTGCTGACGGTAATGTAAAATTCGTTGTAAAACGGCCCGGCGCAGACGTTGTCCCAAAAGCAGGATATTTTGTTTAATCTCATTAAAGTCAGGTACGGCCAGTTCGGCCGCAGCCGAAGGGGTGGGCGCCCGCAAATCGGCCACAAAGTCGGCGATGGTAAAATCAATCTCATGCCCGACGGCTGAAATAATGGGGATTTGGGATTCAAAGATGGCCCGGGCCACCACTTCTTCATTAAAGGCCCAAAGGTCTTCCAATGAACCACCACCGCGGCCGACGATCAGCAGGTCCACTTGTCCATATTCGTTGAATTCCCGGATGGCCTTGGCAATGTCCCTGGCAGCCCCTGCGCCCTGCACCTGTACAGGACGTAATATGATTTCTACATGCGGAGCCCGCCGTTTTAAAACATTAATGATGTCCCGGATGGCAGCCCCCGTGTCAGAAGTTACCACGCCGATTCGTTTGGGGAATTTAGGCAGAGGTTTTTTAAATTTTTCATCAAACAGACCTTCGGCTGCTAACTGTTTTTTCAAGCGTTCAAATTCCATCTGCAGGCGACCAACACCTGCCGGTTGAATATGAATGATATCAAAATTGTAGCGACCACTGCGTTCAAAAACCCGAACATTGCCCAGGGCCTGAACACGGATTCCGTCTTCTATCTTAAAATCAATATCCATCACGCGGGAACGCCAGATTACAGCAGAAATCTGAGCCTGTTCGTCTTTGAGGGTAAAATAATAATGGCCCGAAGAGTGTGCCTTGAAATTGGAAACCTCGCCTTCGAGCCAGATAGTGGGAATATTTTCTTCTAAAAGCTGCTTGATTGTATGAGTTAATTCACTAACTGTGAATATATGTTTACTTTCCGTCCACATTGATCAGCCTGGAAAAGGGGAATAAAAAGGTTCATTAAAAAATGAACCCTTTAGCGGATTTTCTTTTTATGACGATTTTTTCTTAAACGTTTTTTCCTCTTATGTGTCGCCATTTTTGCGCGTTTTCTCTTGCGTCCACAAGGCATGTTTAATCTTCTCCTTTCGCTTGGTTATTTATTTAGCAGTTTTTTTGCTTCAACGATAAATTGTTTGGCCGTGTTTGCCTCTTCTGATTCAGGATGAACTCTGATTAACTTATCCCAGGTGGCAATAGCCTCGGCAAACTGTCGCATATTATATTGTATTACACCCTTGTTGAATAAACCCAAACGATGGTTCGGATCTTTTTGCAGGGCTTTGTTGACAAAAATCAAAGCAGAATCCAATTTACTTAAATTAAAATAAGACACACCCAAATCTATCAAAACTTCCGGGCGGTTTACCTGATGTTCCACGGCTTGTTTGTAGTAAATGGCGGCCAAATCAAAGCGCCCGATATCAAAATAATTATTAGCCAGATGCACCATTAATTCGGTATTGTTGGGATCGGCTTTTAACTGATCTTTAACTTCCTGAATGTGACGCATTTTTTCCATATCAGGATGGTTGGCCGGCATTTCCGATTGACTTTGAGATTGTTTCTGTGAATTCAGGAAAACCTTGGTCTCTAATTTTTTTCTATTTGAATTCAGAATCATTAAAATAACAATTATGGAAAATACGAATGTCGTTCCAATAGCCGTTAGTGCCGTTCGACTAAAACCAGAATCTTTGCTTTTTTCTGTTTTTTTTGAAGCTTTAATTTTAGCGCCACAATTCGGACAAAAGTTTACGCCACCTAAAATTTCGGTGCCACATTCCGGGCAATTCATTTTTTTTGCTATTTTAAGCTCCTTTCGATTTTAAAATTAGCCAACAATTTTAATATTTTTAACGATTAATGTCAATTTTAATTTTGTTTCTCATAAAGCAAATTTTCAAACAAAATTATGATGGACTTAATTTCTCACAAAATTAAAGGCTGAAAAAGAATGCCTAACAAAATAACAAGATTTTGTTCCCTGATTTTTGGATTAAAAACAGGAAAACAACCAGAACTCTACCAGAAGTTTCAAAAGCTAATTTTGCGAAACTTTTATTTTATCACCCGGGCGAATGCGAACCGAACGCATGTTGTTAAGCCTTTTCAGTTCCTCAATGGAAACACCGTATTTGCGGGAAATATCCCATAAAGTGTCGCCGGTTTTTACCGTGTAATAAGTGGCATTGTCATCAATTTTCTGATTTTTGGAATCTTTCACTTTCTGGGTCAGACTTTTGGCCACCCAAATAGTTAGTTTTTGCTTGGGATAGATGTACTCACCATAACGTAGTCCATTCCACTGGCGTATGTAACTGGCCCGTGTATTAAATTTTTCGGCAATATCACCCAAAGTATCACCAGGTTTTACTTCATAAACCACCTTTTTTGCCCCTGGTAATTTAGGTATTACCTTTGGACGACTGATGCTTTTTCTAGTTTTGGATGATTTACTTCGGCTTCTGTTGAGAGAAGCATAATAATGTGCTTTATTTTGGGGTACAGGGATTAATAAATACTGTCCGGCACGGATCAGATTACTTCTGAGTCTATTTACCGATTTAATCACCGAAACTGTTGTGTGGTATTTACGTGCAATCACCGATAGTGCTTCCCCGGACCTGACCCGATGCCGTACCCACGATCTTTTTTGGCTATCAGGTATTTTACGGTATTCTTCTTTAAATTTCTCCTTCGTGCCTTTTGGTAGATAAAGGGTAAAATTTTTCACCCCGGGAGGAGTAACCCATCGCAGTACAGCCGGATTAATTTCACGAATATAGGCATAAGTAGTATCAACGATTTTAGCGATCACGTTTAAATCAACCGATTCGCTGATCAGCACGGTATCAACTTCCAATGGAGGATCTTTTTCCACGTAAAAGCCAAATTTTTGTGGATTACGGGCAATAATATTAGCTGCCAAAAAAGTGGGAATGTAGTTCCTTGTCTGGCGTGGCAACCGTCGCAATTTCCAGAAATCGCTCGTTCGGTAGCGGCGCATATTATATTTTACTTTTCGGGGATTACAATTGTAGCCGGCCATGGCCAGATACCAATCGCCAAAATCCTGGTACAAATGTTTTAAATGTTTAGCGGCAGCCCGGGTAGCTTTGAAAATATCCGCCCGTTCATCAAACCACCAGTTGTGTCGTAATCCATAATAACGGCCTGTTGCCGAAATAAACTGCCAGATTCCAACAGCGCGGGCATAAGACCGGGCACGGGGCTGGAAACCACTTTCAATCATGGCCAAATAAAACAGATCTTCCGGCACACCTTCTTCACGTAATATCTGTTTGATTATTTTTTCATAACGCCCGCTGCGCTGCAACCAACGACTGAAAACCTTTCTCCCTTTGGTTTGAAAATACTTAATGGCTAAGCGTACTTTTGAATTCAAAGTGATGGGAATTGGACCTGAACTATCAACCACCGTGCCTTCACCAAAGAGCACGGAATCGGGAAAACTTAATTCTTCCAACTGTGTGATGTCTTCCCGGACTTCTTCTGCTTCTAATTCCTGTTCCCCACCTACCCCCAAATAAACGCGCTGATAAGTACTGTCCAGTTGCTGTAGCATGGAATCTAGTTCAGTCCAGTAAGAAAGGGTATTCCGATCTTCATCAGACAACTCGGCCAGTTGATTAAAGGCTTGTTCAAAATAGATTTGCGCGCCAATGGTGTCCCCTTCGGCCAGTTTTTTCAGCGCATCCTGGTAATAGCTCTTCAGATTGCCCATCCGTTCAACCAAATTTTGCGACACCCACAAACTGTCGGGTAAGGAAATGGGCCAGGTATCCCGCACAAGGTCGGTTTGTTGCACCACTGGGGCAGGTTGGCAGGCTTGCAGGACCACTATTATTCCGATAAAAATCGATATTTTCTTTAGAAGCATTAACATTCCTTGTTTATTTCTGTTTTCTTATTTTCTTCACCAAATTTGTGGTAGAACGTCCCTCAATAAAGGGAATTGTCAGTACTTTTCCGCCATGCGCTTCAACCACCTGACGACCAACAATCTCCTCTAACCGATAATCACCACCTTTAATCAGCAAATCGGGCTTTACCCGTTTGATCAATTCCAATGGGGTGTCCTGTTCAAACACACAAACCACATCCACAGCCTCCAATCGGGACAAGATGTACGCCCGATCGTCCTGATTAATGAAAGGTCGCTCGTCTCCCTTTAATCTTCGAACAGAATCGTCTGAATTTAAGCCAAGTACGAGGAAATCTGCCAGTTGTTTGGCAGATTCCAGATAGGCCACATGCCCCCGATGGATTAAATCGAAACAGCCATTGGTAAAGGCAATTTTACTTTCGGGGTACTTTTCACGTAACTCTTTAATGAATCTTTCGATGTCTTGAAAAGCTATTATTTCATGCATTCTGTAATTGTTCTTGATTTAAAATATTAAACAAAGCATCTCTTTGTACAGGCACAATACCGACTTCTTCGCAAACCAGACCGGCGGCATAATTGGCCATCGTTGCTGCTTCGCGAAAGCTTGCACCACCAACCAGTGCTGCAGCCATGGTACTGATAACCGTGTCGCCCGCTCCGGAAACATCCGCTACTTTACGCGTGCGTGTAGGGATATGGCTGGTCGGATGATTTTTTTCGATCAGTGACATGCCCTTGCCGCCGCGGGTAATTAAAACGCATTCAGCCTGCAATTTATTCAACAACTCCTGTCCCGCTTGTTCCACTTCATGCTCATTGCTGACCGGACGTCCTAAGGCATGCACCGTTTCTTTAACATTTGGTTTAAATACTGTCACTCCGCGATATTCTAAAAAATTGATAAATTTTGGATCGACCAGAACCGGTTTCTGATGCTGCCGGGCGCGGTTAACGACATATTCGATTAGTTCTTTGCTTAAAACCCCTTTATTGTAATCTTCAAGAATGATGGCAGAACATTGTTCGTACAGTTCGTCAAAACGCTGAATAAGCGACTTTAACAGCTGGCCATCGATGTACTCGATTTTCTCCCGGTCTACACGGGCAATATGCTGATTGTCACCAATGATTCTGGTTTTAAGTGTGGTTGGCCGGTCATCACTTCTTACAATTCCTTCGGTACCCATTCCAGCTTCAGCTAACAAATCCATTAAGATATCCCCGGCCCGGTCATAGCCAATCAATCCAAGCGTTATCGGCTGGCAGCCAAGAGATTTCAAATTAATGGAAACGTTGGCAGCCCCGCCTAAATGGTAAGATTCATGATCAATTTCGACTACTGGTACCGGAGCTTCCGGCGAAAGACGGTTGACATTTCCCCTGAGATATTCATCGATCATTAAATCGCCAACCACCAAAATCGAGCGGTCTTTAAATTGTTCAAAAATAGATTTTAATCTTTCAGCGCTAAAAGTTACCAAATTCGATCTCCGTATTCTAAACTGCTTTCATCAACGAAACAGGTTCTTTTTTCGTTCCAAATCACTTTTTGTTAAATTTTAATCAGTGCCCAAATTTAAGCAAAATATTAATTTAATCAAAATGAATCCTAACCGAACCGGCCAATTGAAACAATTGGCGATTGATAATTAAAACTAAAAAATATTTGCTACAATTGGTCAAATTAAAAATAAATACCAGATTTCCAGGTAGCGGATACTCGTTAAGGTGATTATTTTACATTTCTGTTTTGTAAGGCAAATGAATGGTGAAGGTTGTTCCCCTGCCGGGATGTGAGTCTACAACTATTTGCGCTTTGTACTCGGCGAGCATGGTCCTGACCATACTCAGTCCCAGCCCTGATCCACTGGGAATGCCAGCTGTTTGGGCCTCCTCTTTTGGATTGGCTTTGGTGGTAAAAAAAGGTTCAAAAATCCGTGATCTGGTTTTGGAATCCATCCCACAACCGGTGTCAGAGATTTGCAATTCAATGGTTTCCTGATTAAAATCGGTTTTTATTGTCAGCACTTTCTCCTCTGAATTCAGCATGGCATCAATGGCATTGTCAATTAAATTATTGAAGATTTGGGAAAAGTCGCTGTAACGGCCTTTAAAGGTTGGTAAATCTGGGTTGAGGTTCAGATTTTTTTGAATTTTATGTTTAAAGAAAAGGTTGGCATTGAAAAATTCCAATTCCTGCCGGATTAAGCTATTAAGATCGATATCCTCCTGAGTAAAGCTTTGTTCTCTTTTGCCTTTCATAACAATTGTGTGCACCAGGTCGGTCATCCTTCCGGTCTGTTCAATAATTTTGTCTATTTCAGGAGCATCTTTATATTTAAGTTTCATTAATTCCGCATTGGCCTGAATAATGGCAATGGGATTATTCAAATTATGAGCAATGCCGGCCACTAAATTACCAATAGCTGCCATTTTATGTGCATTCATCAATTGTAATTCTAAAAGTTGTTCACGCTTCTGAGCCTCAACCTGATCGGAAATATCGATAACAATACCTTCGATGGCTGGCTTTTTCTGAAATTTGATGGGAGCGACCCATAGTCGCAGCATGCGTTTAGAACCATCAGGTAAGTAAGTTGGTAAAACCAACTCTCCATTGGGTGCTTTCCCGGAGATACATTCTTCAATTTTCCGTTCTAATTCAGAACGATCTTCGCCCTGAAAAAAATCGGTTAAACTTTTAGCATATAATTGTTCAACCGATTGCCCTCCGAAAATTTCAATCGCTTTTCGATTAAAATACTGAAATCTATCATCCTGCAGAACAAAAACTCCGACCAAAGATTGTTCGACCAGATTTTTGTATTTTATTTCAGATTCTTTTAGTTCTTCAACTTTTTGTGCAACCAATTCCTCAAGATGTTTCTGGTAAAGTTGTTTCTGTTTTTCTAAATTTTTGCGTTCCTGCTGTAAGAAATAATGCATGACTGCATTTGAAACCACCTGAAGTAACTGGCGGTTCTTAATGGGTTTTACCAGATAATCAAAAACACCAATTCGAATTGCCTTCTGTGCTTTTTCAATATCAGAGCTACCGGTAATCACCACAGCCGGCGTATCAAATTCATCACTTTGTAATGATTTAATAAATTCCAAACCATCAACATCGGGCAGATAAATATCAATCAGTAGGGCGGCAAAACGATGTTGCTGCATCAGAGTACGAGCTTCCTGTCCGCTGGAACAGGCGAACACTTCGTAATTTTCATTTAGCAGCAATGTTTTTATGGTATCTTGCAGATCAATGTCATCATCAATCAATAATACCTTAGGCTTTAGCTCGACCATCGATCAGCCTGTTTAATATATTTTTAATATCAATGGCAAAAAACTCAATGATTAAAAAAAGAAGCAGACAACTAATACCCGTCAAATAAAAAACACGGGTTACTTTATCCAGAAACGGAGAATTAAATTCCGGCAGTAAAATGACCATTACAAAGGCAATCCCTACTGTCCAGCTTAAACTTTTTAAAATGTATTTAAAAATTTTTTCCACTTTTTCCGGGAATTGTGGTTCTACCATCGCTTCCTTCTCTACCTGTTTTTTATCTTTATTTTTCTTTGCCATCTTAACCTCCTTAATAACCTGTTGCAAAACCAGCCCCACGAGGATCACTCCATCCCCATAAGGTGTTCCTGTCGACTACAATTCCTTGCACTAATCCCAGTCCACCTACAAAAGAAATTCGGTAACCTTCTGCCTGCAAGTTGTGTATTGTATCACTATTAAAGCCATAATTTTCTAAGAAAATTTTATCCGGCAGCCATTGAAAATGAAAGCGTGGTGCTTCCACTGCGCGGCGAATGTTTAATTTAAAATCGATTACATTGATCAACACCTGAAGCACAGAAGTAATGATCTTTGAGCCACCCGGAGAACCAACTACCATAAACAGGCTATCTCTTTTAGAGACAATGGTTGGGCTCATTGAGCTTAGCATGCGCTTGCCTGGGGCAATGGCATTGGCTTTATTTCCCACCAGCCCAAACATGTTGGGATGTCCGGGTTTAATGCTGAAATCATCCATTTCGTTGTTCATCAAAATGCCGGTGCCCTCTATTACTACACCGGAGCCGTAATTTCCATTCAGGGTGTAGGTATTGGAAACAGCCCAGCCCTCAGCGTCAGCGATGGAAAAGTGTGTCGTCTGTTCCGATTCTTTGGACTTAGCAAAAGAGCCCGGTACTGAATGTCCGGCCTGCAACAGAGAAAGTTGATTTCTAATAGAATCGGCATAGGCTTTGGAAATCAATTTTTCAACAGGTACCGAAACAAAATCTTCATCGCCTAAATAGGTTGCCCGATCATGATAGGCCTGCCGTTCGATTTCAACTAACAGATGGATATATTTGGATGAATTAAGGCCCAGGGCTGCGGGTTCGAATTTTTCCAGTGTGTTCAAAATTTCGGCCAGGAGAATACCTCCGGAACTGGGCAGGGGCATGGAAAAAATCTGATAGTCACGATAGCTGAAAGCAATCGGTTTACGCCATACCGCCCGGTATTGCATCAAATCTTCCAAAGTAATTAAACCACCGTTTTCCTTCATCTCGGTGGCAATCATTCGGGCAGTTTGCCCTGAATAAAAATCACCTATTCCCTTTTTTGCAATCCGTTTCAACGTCTGAGCCAGGTCTTTTTGAACTAAGAGATCTCCCTCACGAAATGCACCCTCATTTTTAACAAAAATTTTCCGGCTTGCCTCAAATTTCATGAATTTTTCTCTGGCACGATTCAGGGCATTGGCCTGAAATTCGTTAAGTGGAACCCCCTTTCGGGCAAAATCGATGGCCGGTTTCAACAAAGACTTCCACTTTAAGCGGCCAAATCGTTGATGCGCCTCCCATAAACCATAAACCGTGCCGGGGACACCACTGGCTTTATAACCAATCAAGCTGGCATCAGGAATGACATTACCCTGTTCATCCAGATACATATCTTCACGGGCCAGTAAAGGCGCCTTTTCCCTGTAATCCAGAGCCCACACCTCATTTTGTGGCGAGCGAATCAACATAAATCCACCCCCACCAATATTGCCGGCATTGGGGTAGGTGACTGCCAGTGTAAAAGCCACTGCTACAGCTGCATCAACCGCATTGCCACCCTTTTTGAGAATTTGCAGCCCCACTTCACTGGCCAAGCGATCAGCGGAGACCACCATAGCCTGCTCTGCTTTTTGTGGTCTGAAATTTTGAGGCCACACTGCCTCTGTCAGAACCAGAGACCAGAAGCAAGCAATTAAAAAATACGTAATCAGTTTCATCGGGATTAATGACTCAAAATATTAAACACGTCTTCTTCCAGGTAAAGGGATTCCGGACTCTCAACAATCCGACCGGTTTCCTGACCGTTTTTAAAAAAAATAAAGGTAGGAACGTATTCGATTTGATATTTCTGGGACAGGTTGTTTGGCAAGTTTTTCTTACGATCAACCGCCCACAGTTCAACAGACAATTTCGATGTCAAATTTGCCTGATCGAGAATTTTAAAAAAATGTGGAACTTCACGTTCACTGTCCGAACACCAGGTACCTAAAAAGATAAGTACCTTAACATCCGGTTCCAGTGTTTTCAGTTTTTCCAGAATACTTTGCTGAACCTGGTAGTTTTCATACTCTTTTTGCCAATCAGGATAATCGAAAAACAACTGTTCCAGTGTTATTTTACCATAAAGCATCTCTCGTCCATCCCTGATAACCTTTTTTGACGTTAATTTTTTATGTCCTGTAAAAAGTGAACAGGACACAAAAAAAATACTCAATAAAAAGAAAAGCCACTTATTGGGTTTCCGCAGAATCACTTTTTGCAACCTTTCTTTTAGGTTTCACAACGCGTTTATTTACCAGGCCATCCGAAGTTACCTTTAAATAGGAAATAACCTCGCCCGGTCCGGCTAATTGATCAAATTGTTTTTCTCCAACCGTTAAAGTAACAGCCATTGGATTGCCAATTCGCATTTCTACTACGGAATCAGCCTTGATGAGCAACCTGTTTTCAGCAAATAGCATCACATCACTCGTATCCACATGATCCTTGATGTACATCAGCCAGCAACGATCACGCGCCACAACACCTACTTTCAAACTATCCGATTCAGTTGGAGTCTCCAGGGTGGGCTCTACGGCATTCGCAGGCGATTTAGCCTGGACAATATCCATGGCTGTTAATTCCTTCACAGAACTTTCCTTTAAATTTCCTTTAGGATTGTAATTTCTAAAAAAGATAACAACCAGCAATAAAATAATGAGTAATGGAATACTAATGTAAATAAATTTTAAAACCGTAAAATTCGAAACCAGTTTTTTTTCGGTTTGTGCCTCGATCTTTTTCTGTCTGATAATAGTTGTTTCTCCCGGCACACGACCGGTTTCCCTATTAAACCGATCGATCAGTTGCTGCTTATTTTCAGCACCGATCATTTCCAGGTAGGTTTTAAAGATATAAAGATCGTAAACCTTGGGTAATTTTTCTAAATTACCCTGTTCCAGTTCCTCTAACAGTTTAAGATTAATCCTTGTTTGATCGGAAATCTGCTTAAGTGAGATTCCTTTCTCTTCCCTAAACTGTTTAAGTTCTTCAAGAATCTGATTAAATGTTTTCTCTTCTTCCATTTCCCTTTACCTCGATATCCTTTAATCGCATCTGAATAGCTGTCCTGCCATTCCAACGATTTTCTTCCAGCACATAGGCACAATTAATTTGCCCTTTAGGTTGATTCATCAAATCGATCAAATGGCCAAGATTGTAACCAATAGCATCCAGAACAATTGAATTTTGTTTAAACTTTGCTTTCAAATGATTATGTCCTACAACGCTGATCATGCCATAAGGTTTCAGATCATAGGAAACAAACACAGGTCGCATGTTTCCCGGACCAAAAGGAGCCATATCCTGTAAAGCAGAGAAAAACCGGGCATTCAGTTGATCAAAGGTCAATTCGGCATCAATTTTTAGTTTGGGAATTAACTGGTCAATGTCCAGGGATTCTTCAGAGATCATATTAATCTCGCGGTCCAGGATGGGAATATTTTCTTCAGCAATGGTTAAACCAGCAGCAAACTTGTGACCGCCAAAATTGATGAACAGATGTTTTAGCTTTTTAAAGCCCTCGTAAATATCAAAATTACCCATCGAACGGGCGGACCCCTTACCTACACCGTCCTGGATTGAAATGAGTATGGTTGGACGATTAAATTTTTCCATGATGCGTGAAGCTACAATACCGATTACGCCGGCATGCCAGTTCTTTTTTGCCAAAACCAGAACGCGTTTGGAATCCAGATCGATTTCATTGTGAATGATTTCCAGGGCTTCCTCGAAGGTAATTTCATCAATATCTTTGCGCGTCCGGTTCTCATATTCCAGGACACGGGCAATATTCCTGCCCTGTTGAAAACTGCGGGTGGTTAAAAGGTGGACGGCCTTTTTAGCATTGGACATTCTGCCTACAGCATTCAGGCGGGGTGCCAGTACAAAAACGATGGCATTTACCGTTAAGGGGCGGCCAAGTAAACCACTGGTTTCCAATAAAGCCATGAGCCCCGGACGTGGATTTTGATTGATCATTTTTAAGCCCTGGTACATGAAAATCCGGTTCTCATCCAGGAGTTGCACAATATCAGCTGCAGTACCAATAGCCACCAGATCCAGATATTGATTCGGAAATTTGGGATCAATTTTTAATTTTTGAGCCAGCGCCTGTAACACCTTGAAGGCCACACCACAGCCGGCCAATTCTTTAAAGGGATATGGATTTCCAGGCAACTTAGGATTAAGCACCGCCACGGCCTGGGGTATGGTTTCGCTGGGTTCATGATGATCGCACACAATGACGTCCATCCCCAGTTCACGTGCAAATTCTACTTCATCAACAGCCGTAATCCCGCAGTCAACGGTAATAATCAGCGAAGCACCCTTTTCTTTTGCAACTTTAATTCCCTCAACAGAAACACCATAGCCCTCTCTGAAACGACTTGGAATAAAAAAGGAGACTTTGCCACCCAGGTAAAAAAGGCCATCGTAAAGGATGGATACACTGGTCACACCGTCCACATCGTAATCGCCGTAAATAAGAATATTTTCGCCTTCGCGCAGTGCTCGAATTATACGAGCGACCGCCACATCCATTCCGGGTAACAAGAAGGGATCGTACAAATT
>CAYNLJ010000016.1:14411-15926 GCA_964398005.1 uncultured Caldithrix sp.
AGATTAAATTTTTTTGAAATTTTATCAACTTGTTCGGCCCTGATTTCCGGAGGAAGAATCCATTGATAAATCATTTTAGTTTTAAACAGGTCCGGATAAACCTGTAAGCCGAATTCTGTATCCCGCCGAAGCGGGACGGTAGCCATTTCTCTTAATCAATCGTTACCGATTGATTTAAGCAACCTACCCTGAAGTGTGCCCCGATTACCTCGGGACGCGCACCGGGCAAGTACGCCCCCGTCTTAAACGGGATCCTTCTTTATTTGGTCTTGCATCAGATTGGGTTTGTCCTACCTCCGCCTTTGGTACCACACGGGCATTCCTAACGGAACGGAGTGGTGAGCTCTTACCTCACCTTTTCACCCTTATCCCGCCGGAGCGGGACGGTATGTTTTCTGTGACACTCTCCGTCGGCAAAATGCCGCCCCTGATTTCTCAGGGAATCCTGCCCTTTGATGTTCGGACTTTCCTCCCCGAAAGATGAACTTCCGGAGCGGCTACCCGGCTCATCCGGACCTATTTATCCTTTTTTTATTTTACTCTTCAACGTAAACCAGGATCCGACCACAGAATTCACAGGTGTAAATTTTTTCCATCTTGCGTACCTCTACGACTTTCTGTGGTGGGATGTATGAAAAACAACCGCCGCAAACACCATTCTCGACTCGCGCAATTCCCTGTCCATCTCGCGCACTGCGCACCAATTCGTACGTCTTAATTATTTCAGGATCGGTTCTGTCAATAATGATTTCGCGCTCATGATTAAGCAGGTTTTCTTCTTCAGCGGTAGCGGTTAACTTTTTCTCTAATTCTACTTTGTTTTCTTCTAATTCAGATCCTATTTTTTCCAGTTCTGCTTCCAGTTGCTTGATCTCTTCTTCAAGTTTTTCAATAGATTCCTGAGTGGTTAGTAACTCTTCTTCGCTGGCTTCTAATTTTTCTTTTGTGGAGTCTGTTTCGGCCATAATCGCATCATATTCACGATTCGTTTTTACCTGGTACAGCTTCTCTTCAAATTCAGACAGTTTTGCCTTTGCCTCTTCTATCAGCAATTCCAGATCTTTTATCTTTATCTTGGCCTCTTTAAGCGCTTGATTCTTTTCTGCTAACAGGTCCTTTTTCTGGCTATATTTATTTTCCAGTTCTTCGACGATGAGAGGCAAATCCCCACGTTCCGCCCGTAACTCATCGAGACGCTTGTCAATTTCCTGTAATTCGACCAAAGCATATAATGTTTTCTGCAATTTTAATACCTCCTTGATTTATATAAAAAAAGTGCATCCACGTTATGCGTGAATGCACTCTCTAAAATTAAAAACAAATTTTCGCACTGTTGCTGAAATTCTGATGAAAGTCCTTTCATCAATTACCCTAAATTTTACTTTTTTGTGGGCCCACAGGGACTCGAACCCCGGACCAGCCGATTATGAGTCGGCCGCTCTAACCAACTGAGCTATGGGCCCTGTCATTAACGAGCATTTAATTTATCAAACCAACCCTATAAAATCAAATCAA
>CAYNLJ010000017.1:0-14762 GCA_964398005.1 uncultured Caldithrix sp.
AAAAGCTTAAAATCGAAAACCAGAAAGAGTATTTTGAGCTAAAATCCAAAACAATCAATCTGGGCCTTGATTTGCAGGGCGGTATGCATGTCGTTTTAGAAGTCGATGTAAAAGAACTTTTAAAACGCCTGGCTAAAAATGTGGATGAGGCGTTTACAACGTCACTTGTAGAAACGGAAAAACGTGTAGAGAAAAGCGATGAAGACTTTTTGGCCGTTTTTGACGAGCTTCTACAGGAAAAGGGCAGTAATATTACCCGTTATTATTACAGCCCGGATCATCGAACCCGAGACGAAGTATTAAAATATTTGCGTAAACAAATCAACGAATCGGTTGATCGTGCACTGGAAATTCTGCGTAATCGTGTGGATGAATTTGGTGTAAGTGAACCAACTATTCAAAAGGTAGGTGATCGCCGGATTATTGTAGAGCTGGCCGGCGTTACAGACCCGACCCGTGTTCGTAAACTCATCGGTCGTACTGCTCAGTTGGAATTCAAGCTTTTAGAAGATGCAGTTATAAGTTCTAAAGTAGCCGAAAAAATCAACAATTTCATCCAATCCAAGATCAATCCTTTTGACAGTACCAGGGTAGAAAGCGAAGACACGACCAAAGCCAAGGATGAAGCCATTTCTCTGGATAAAATGTTCGCCGGCGATACGAGCAAAGGCGAAAAGGTCGCTGCCAAGCAGGATTCCAATGCCTACTTGTTCGAAGAAGGATTGTTCTTCCTGAACCCACGGGACAAACAGACCTTTTTGGTACCGGTTGACAAACAGAACAAGTTCCAAAAAATTCTGGAATTGCCGGAAGTCCAAAGAATCATTGCCGAAGAAGCCACTGGAGCAGAATTTTTGTGGGGTTCAAAACCCATTTACAACGGTCAATATATGCCCTTGTATTTGGTTAGAAAAAATGTTGAGTTAACCGGTGAAACCATTACGGATGCTAATCCGCAACGCAGCCATGATCCTTCCTCTTTTAGTCAGTACGAGGTTAGTTTAACACTTAATGATGTCGGCGCCCGCACCTTTGCGCGTGTAACCGGAGCCAATGTGGGCAAACGTTTAGCTATAGTTTTAGACCACAAAGTCTACATGGCGCCCGAGATCAGAGTTAAAATTACCAACGGCCGTGCCGTGATTACTGGTCTGGATAAAATTGAAGAAGCGCAGGATTTAAGCATTGTATTAAAAGCAGGTGCCTTGCCGGCGCCGGTTAAATTCATGGAAGAACGCACCGTAGGACCATCTCTCGGTCAGGATTCCATTAATGCCGGAACTTTTTCGGCCATTATGGGCCTGATTGTAGTGATGATATTTATGATCATTTATTACAAATTATCCGGTGTAATTGCAGACTTAGCGCTGGTTTTAAATATCGTCTTTATTATGGCAGTGATGGCCTATTTCCATGCCACCCTAACGCTGCCGGGTATCGCTGGTATTATTTTAACCATTGGTATGGCCGTAGACGCTAATGTGCTGATCTTTGAAAGGGTACGTGAAGAGCTGGAAAAGGGTAAAACTATCCGCGCTTCCATTGATGTCGGTTACGGAAAAGCGTTCATTACCATTCTTGATGCAAACGTAACCACCTTTATTGCCGGTTTGGTATTGTATACCTACGGTTCCGGACCCATTCAGGGTTTTGCATTAACTTTAATGATTGGTATCGTTTCCAGTTTATTCACGGCCATTGTGGTTACACGTGTCATTTTTGACTATTTTTTGGAAACAAGAACTGTAAAACGATTAAGTATTTAACTGCGGTTGAACTGGATAAACAGGAGAAAGAAAAACCATGCGATTTTTTGGTAAAACAAATATCCAATTTATAAAAGTAAGAAGGTTTGCATACGCAATCAGTTTAAGCCTTATTGCCATTTCGATTATTTCTTTGATCTTACATGGCGGCCCACGCTACAACATCGATTTTACCGGTGGGACGCTGGTGCAACTAAAGTTTGACAAACCGATTGAAATTCAAAAAGTGCGTTCGGCCATTTCAACACATGGCTTTGGTGATGCCGAAATTAAACACTTTGGAGCGCCTAATGAAGTGGTCGTTCGTGTTGGGATTACAGAGTCTGAAGAAGAAGTTGCTACTGTGATTGAAAACTTGATCAGTCAGGAGATCCCTGATAACCCATACATTGTCGAACGTGTTGAAAAGGTTGGTCCCAAAATCGGTCATGAGCTGGTTCTGGATGCCATTAAAGCCATCCTTTGGTCCATGATTTTGATTTTGATTTATGTCATGTGGCGTTTCGAATTTAAGTACTCAATTGGTGCCATTGCGGCCCTGGCTCATGACGTAACCATCACACTGGGTATCTTTTCGGTATTTAACATTGAGATTTCCGCGCCGATTATTGCAGCCCTACTGACGATTGTTGGGTATTCCCTCAATGATACCATTGTGGTTTATGACCGTATCCGTGAAAATTTAAGAACCATTAAACGTGGTGATAAGGAATTACCCAATATTATTAACCGTAGTATCAATGAAACTTTAAGTCGAACGGTAATTACTTCCGGTACGACCTTAATGGTGGTTACTGTATTGTATTTCTTTGGTGGTGAAGTACTGAGAACGTTTGCTTTCGCTCTTATCGTGGGTATCGGTGTCGGTACTTATTCTTCCATTTTTGTGGCCAGTCCGATCCTGGTCGATTGGAAATGGCAAAAAGCTTAATCAACTAAAAAGGATCATTGATGCAAATTAATGCAGAAGAAATCAATGGCATCGTAGTCCTGAAATTAGCCGGTAAAATCATGGGCGGGCCGGAAGCCGGTCAGGTCAATGATAAAATTCATGAATTGATTGAAGCCGGTAAACAAAAACTGATCATTGATATGGGTGGTCTGGAATTGATGAACAGTTCTGGTTTAGGTATTTTTATCAGTGCCGTGAATACTCTTAAAAACAGCAATGGTCAAATGGTCATGATACATGTGCCGGACCGCATCAATCAATTGTTTAAGATGACCAGACTGATCAGTGTTTTTAATATTGCTGAAGATTTAAATCAAGCCCTCGATGCTTTAAAATGATGTTTGTAATATTCCTGCCCATAGTTGGGCAGGAATATTTTATTTTTGATGAGTCAAGTGATGAAATACCGTTTACGTCTGTTTTTATTATTAATCCTATTACTCCTCAATTTTTCAGTCCTCTCTGCTCAAACCGATTCGCTGCAAATAGTTTACCTGGCTAATACGAATGCTGCCTACGAGAATTGCCATTGCGGTGAAAACCCGCTTGGCGGCATGGATCATATTGTTTACTTAGTTAAAGAAATTCGTAAAAAAAATCCAAAAGTTATGGTAATTGATGGAGGAGATTTTACCAATTCCTATCCTTTTGATGAGCTGAATCAGTTGACTATTGATATTTACCGGCATCTCGAACCTGATCTAGTGGTCACTGCAGATCAGGAATTGCAAATGGGCAATCAAAATCTTGTTCGTTCAATAAGCCGTACCCCTTTATTCTTGCTGGGTTCTAATTTTACGGTAAAAAACCTGCCCTTAAATACAATTAAATACCTATCGGCCGGGAAAGTAAAAATTGCCCTTTTGGCCTTTTTGGACCAAAGCAGTTTCTGGTATGTAAAAGCGCAACCTGCATTGAAATTTGATGATCAAATGTTTAAGTCGATTTTTGAAAAAGCCAGATCAACTTCTGATTTTCAAATAGTCATTTTTCATGGCGAACGGAGCGAGTTGCCCGGTTTCCTGCAAAAATTTCCAGGTATAGATTTGGTGCTCCTGGCTCATGACCAATCGCTGGCAGACCAATTAGAAGCGAAACCACCGGTCATTTGTGCAGGATCAGATGGCGAATATTTAAGCATTTTTAGTATTCACTTTATCAGTGGTAATTTTGAACGTATCCGGCTCAAAAAAATCCCGGTCTCTCTAGAAATTCCGGTTGACAATTCGATTGAAAAATTGATTTCCACATTTAAAGAAAAATAACCAGATACCGGTTGAGATTTACTCGTAGTACATTAAAAAGATTGGATTTTAATCAGCAATTCATCTAATTTAGAAAATTGATGATTTGCCGAGTGGAGGGGGCGATTGCAAAAAGAATTCCAACAAATCGCAAAACTAAGAGATAAAATCGACGAAATAGACCGTAAGATGGTCAAGCTGATTAATCAGCGGGCCATTTACGCTGATCAAATTGGTGATATTAAACGTAAGTTAGGATTGCCTGTCTATGTTCCTGAACGTGAGGAACAGGTCATTGAAAATGTTAAAAAGAATAATCCCGGACCGCTTTCGGCCGAAGCCATTGGTAGAATTTACGAACGCATTATCGATGAATCGCGTCGTTTAGAACGGGAAGAAATGGAACGTAAAAAGATTAAATATGAGAAATAGATACAAAGCTATAATCATTATTGTGTTTCTGTTACCCTTAATGGTGTATGATGTTATCAGGTATTTTACACTTCCGGAAAAGATAAAAGAGGGGCAGCCTGTAGTAGAAATTCAAATTCCAAAGGGTGCCAGCCTTTTAGCAGTTGCTGATTCTCTGGAAAAAAAAGGACTGATTAAAAACGCACAAATTTTTGTGCTTTGGGCTAAAGGTCTGGGTATAGAAAATAAAATTCCTTCAGGGAAATTCAAAATTCCGGTAGGTTTAACCTATGCTCAACTGGCCAATTATTTAACCCATGTGAAACCGGAATTTGTTTCTGTCACCTTAATCGAAGGTTGGCCTGCAAAAAAAGTACTTGATGCCTTAAGTAAATCGTTGCACTTAAGCAGAGAAAAATTAGATTCTTTGGCGACTGACTCACTGTTTCTAAAGCATTATGGGATTCCAGCCAAATCAGTTGAGGGCTACTTGTTGCCAGATACTTATGTGTTTGCGGAAGGCATCAGTGAAGAACAGGTCATGCGTTTTTTAATTGAACAAACACTTAATATTTTTAAAAGTGATAGTGTGCAAATAAGAATGAAGGAATTAGGCCTCACCAGGCACCAGATACTTACCTTAGCCTCTATTGTAGAGGGAGAGGCCATGATTGATGAAGAACGCCCTCTGATAGCTTCGGTTTACTTGAACCGTTTAAAAAAGGGGATGAGATTACAGGCTGATCCGACTATTCAGTTTTTATTACCAGACGGGCCGCGCAGACTTACTTACAAAGATTTGAAAATTGATTCACCATACAATACCTATTTGTATCGTGGATTGCCACCGGGACCGATAAATAATCCGGGCAAAGCTTCCATTTTAGCAACTCTATTTGCGGCAAAGACAAATTATTTATATTTTGTGGCCAGGGGCGATGGCAGCCATGTTTTTACCAGAAGCGCGCGTGAACATTTGAAAGCCAAACGAAAATTAAACAAATTGCGAAAAAAAATCTATGGTTATTAAGAGGAAAAAGGATTAATGGAAGATTTTTTAAAGGAATTGAATGAACAACAGAAACAGGCGGTGTTAGCCACGGAAGGCCCTGTTTTAATCATTGCCGGTGCGGGCAGTGGTAAAACGAGAACTTTAACTTACAGAATCGCTTATTTAATAAAAAAACAGATTGCCAAACCTTCAGAAATATTAGCTGTCACATTTACCAATAAAGCGGCTCGCGAAATGAAAGAGCGGCTTCAGACACTTTTAGGCGATCAGGTCATCCCGCTTTGGATGGGAACATTCCACAGTGTCTGTGCCAGAATTTTGCGAATAGAAGCCGAAAATATTGGTCTGTCACGTAATTTTACCATTTATGATGTAGACGATTCCGTCCGGGCACTTCGAAAAATTCTCTCTTCAAAAGGGCTTTCGCCTCAGAAATACAATCCCAAAGTGGTACAAAACAGGATTTCGCGTCTGAAAAATCAGTTCATACTTCCGGAGAACTTGTTGGAACAGGAATTTGAAGATGAGTACGATGAAGTAGTGGCTGAAGTTTACAAGTCATATCAAGCTTTTTTAAAACAGAACCATGCGCTGGATTTCGATGATTTACTGATTCGTCCCATTCAGGTGTTTGATGAATATCCTGAGATCAAAGCCAAATACAATAATAAGTTCAATTACATTCTGGTTGATGAGTACCAGGACACCAATCATGCGCAATACCTGCTGCTTAAACGCTTGTTAAATCCACAAAAAAATTTGTGTGTAGTAGGCGATGAAGATCAATCCATTTATGGCTGGCGGGGTGCCGATATTCAAAATATTTTGAATTTTAATCGCGATTTTCCGGAAGCTAAGGTCTTTAAGTTGGAAGAAAATTACCGTTCGCACAGCAATATTTTAAAGGCTGCCAACGCGGTGGTAAAAAATAATAAATCGAGATTGGGCAAAAATCTATGGACAAAGAAGGAAGATGGCCCCAAAATTCGCTTAGTAATTGCCGAAGATGAGGCTGATGAAGCCCGCAAAGTTGTGGAAATCATACATGATGAAATGTACACCCATAAACGCAGCTTTAAAGATATTGCCATTTTGTACCGCACCAACGCTCAAAGTCGTGCACTGGAAGACCAGTTACGCAGGAATGCCATTTCCTACAACATTATTGGGGGCGTCAAATTTTACGACCGTAAAGAAATCAAAGATGTTTTAGCCTATCTGAAAGTGCTGGTCAATCCTGCGGACAGCGTTTCGTTACGGCGCATTATTAATTTTCCGTTGCGGGGCATCGGTGAAACCACGGTCAATAAAATTGATCGTTTTGCTGAAATCGAACATATTACTCTATTCGAAGCGCTGGGACGAGTGGATGAAGTGGCCAATATTTCGGCGACGATGGGCAGCCGCGTAAAACAATTTTACGAAATGATGGTCAAATTCATGGCTCTCAAAGATGAACTCAATGCGGTTGAACTGGCTTCGACCCTCGTTTCAGAAGCCGGCATCATGCACCATTATCAGACGGAATATGACCAGTACGAAAGCGAAAGCCGAATCGAAAATATTAAAGAATTATTTGCAACGATGGATCAATTTGCCCGTGAACGGCAAAAAGAGAAACGGGAGTCAGACCTGGCTGCCTTTCTTGAAGAGGTGAGTCTGTTGACGGATATTGACACCTGGAATGAGAGTTCAAATGCCGTCACTTTGATGACCCTGCATTCAGCCAAGGGATTGGAATTTCCGGTGGTTTGCATTACAGGCCTGGAAATGGGGCTCATGCCCTTACAACGTTCTACGGCTGATTTGAAGGAATTGGAAGAAGAACGGCGTCTCTTTTATGTTGGTATGACGCGGGCAATGGAAAGCCTTTATTTAACCTATGCAAACCGACGCCGACGTTACAATGCCGGAACATTTAATACCCCTTCGGTGTTTTTAGATGAAATTCCCGGCGAGCTGATAGAATATCGAAACAAAAAAAGAGGTAGCCGAACCAGCAGCACCGTTAAAAAACGACGCACAGCCCGTGAAAAAAAATTGGAAGCTTATTTCCACAACGATGATCATAATCAGGATCATGGCGACGAATTTTTTGTAGGACAAAAAGTCTATCACGAAACTTTTGGTAAAGGACAGATCCTGCAATTAGAAGGCAGTGGCGATAAAATGAAGATTACCGTACATTTCTTCAGAGACAATATCAATAAAAAATTAATTAAAAAATTTGCTAACCTTTCCCCATTAGAAGAATAAAAAATGAGTATCGATATATGAAGAAAAATTTTTTACTATTAGTAATTATTTTTGTCGCATTTCAATTTGTAGGGGCTCAAAATCGGGAAAGCGATGATTTCTCTTATCCGTTAAAATTGTACGAACAGGAATTTTACGATTTAGCTGCTCAGCAGTTTGTAAAATTTTACAACACCTATCCTCAAAGTGAAAAAGCTGATGATGCTCGTTATTACGCTGGTTTGTCACTTTACAAGATCAATGAATTCGCAAAGGCCAGAGCTGAATTCCAGGCATTAGCGCTTGAATTCCCCAAAAGTCCTTTTGCAGCCGAAGCCTGGTTTTATGTCGCAAACTGTTCTGAGAAATTGGCAGATTATTCGGATGCAGTAAAAGCTTACGAATCCTTACGCGTCCTTTATCCAGGAGATAGTCGGGCTTCTGTTGCCACTTTTCGGGCTGCGGTGCTGCATCAGGAAAAATTGAAGGACCTGTCAAAAGCTTCTCAATTATTGAGTTTACTAATCGAACGCTATTCAGATTCAAAGGAATACTTTCCGGCTTTGGTCAAAAAAGCTGCTGTCAGTTTTGAACTGGGGCAGATGAATGAAGCTCGTTCCTTTTTGCGGAAAGCATTTGAAGTACAAGCCAAAGAAGACAGCATTTTAGCTGAAGCTTACCTTATCCAGGGAAAAATTAATAATTTATTGGGTTTAATCGACAAAGCCAGACAAGATTTTCAGAAAACCATCCAGTTGCATCCAAAAAGCCTGGTGGCCGCTCAGGCAACTATTCATTTAACCAATATTTTAATTCAAACTCAACAATACAAAGCGGCCATCGATTTGCTTGAAAAGCAGATGGCAGTGATCAGTAATCCTACGCTAAAAAATCAATTGCAGTATCTGCTTGGAGATGTTTACTACCTGTCCGGCGACTTTAATAAAGCGCAGGCGGCCTATCAGTCGGTAGAAACTGAAAATGATTCATTACGTTTTATCATTCAATTGAAACGGGCCTTAAGCTACCGGAAACAGAATTTTATCTCAGAAGCCGCTGAATTATTAAAGATTACTGTTCAAAATTCAAAAATGGAAAAATCTACTGTTTACCAGAAGGTGGTTGATTTTTATCTCGATTTTCTGGAGGATAACCGTTATTACCAGCAGGCAGCTTCCTTCATCTACCAGAAATTAACAGCGGAAAAGACCATCACGGAAAAAGCAGGTTTAACCTTACGTCTGGTAAAACTCCTGGCTCAAAAAAATCAGTGGATTGAAATCGCAAATATTAGTCAGCCGTTTATCTTAGCTCCGGAACCTTTCCCTGAAAAAGATGATCTGATTTTCTACTTTGCATTGGCTAAAGAAAATTTAGGCGACTTTACAGAGTCGGCCCATTATTTTACTAAATTAATCCACGAATTTCAGGCATCACCGTTTGTGGAGCAGGCTCAAAAACACGTGAAATTTCTGGAAGATTTTAAAATAATTAAACAGGAAGTCGCTCTGAATCATATGGCCGAACTTTTGAGTGTCTCTTTTCAAACGCAACCTGAACAAAAGGCTGATTTGTTGTTTGAATTGGGGAAACTCTATTTCTATGATTTAAAAAATTATAAAAAGGCCGAGGAGAATTTTCAAAAGGCTCTAACTGCAGGATCGGTGAAGACAGGTGACTTGTATTACTATTTAGGCAAAACCTATCTCAAACAATTCGACTATCAGATTTTTACGGCCAAGAGAAATAACGAATTATTGCAATTAGCGCATGAACAGTTTAAAAAGGCGCTGGAAAATCAGGAGAGCTGTTCGCATCCGGATGAAAGCGCCTGGCTGATGGTGCAAACTTCCGTTAAACCAGATTCGGCTAAATCAGAAACTGAAAAACGTTTTGTAGAAGCCTTGATAAAAAAGTACCCAAACAGCCCTTTAAAAGAAGAATGGTTACGCACGCTGGCAATTGATCTGGCTTTCGATTCTTCCCGTATCCATGAAAGTGTTAAATATTTTAAAATGCTGGTTGATCAGTTTAAAAATTCCAAACAATATCCTCAGTATTTGCTGCATTATGCGCGTTTGTTACAGGAAATCAATCCACAGGATGCGCAAATCATTTACCGGCAAATTATTGATGGCTTTATGTTCACCCAGGAAGCTTCTCTGGCCATGGTGGATTTGATTGAATTAAATATGGCTCAGGGAAAGTATGAAGAAGCGATCGCCTTGTTTGAACAATTTCAGACTTACTTTTATTATGCTTCCAGCCTGGATCAACTGAAACGACGCATCGGCGAAATTTATTTAAAAGCAGGACATTACCAGCGAGCCATCGCATTTTATTCAAACAATATTAAAACACCCTTTTTAGATGATTTTATTCTATTGCGAGAATTAGAAAACAAACTGATTATTAACAATATTTTCTATCTGGCCGAAGCTTTCCGACTGGCTGGCAATTCTCAGGCGGCTTTGCGTTTTTACAAATTGTATTTGTTAGTTGAACCGCAGGGTACTTATGCTGATCAGGCTCATTTTAATGCCGGCGAAATCTTACAAGCCAATGGGAAGTATTTTTTGGCAAGGGAAAATTTTAAAGCTGTGAGTGACAAAGATCTTTCCCTGTTTACCAATGCCGTTGTCGAAGCCGGCAACATTTATTTTTTAGAAGGAGATTATGCGAATGCAGCGGATTACTATCGGCAGGTATTAAGCAAAGTCACAGATGTTAAAGTAAAAGCTACGGTTGAACAAAAGTACATCCTGTCATTGATTCGCAAAGGCGATATTACACAGGCCGATAAGTTAATTGCGGCATATAAAAAGAAATACAAAGACCAGCAAAATGCCCAGGCCCAGTTTTACATTGAGCTGGGTAATTACCACCGCCTGCAGAAAAATTTTAATAAGGCAAAAAACTACTTTGAACTGGTCAAAAAGAAATACAAAAAATCCGAATACGTGGATGATGCAGACTATTTTATTGCCCTGATTCTAATTACACAAAACAAGCACAAGGATGCTTTAAAAACATTAACCGATTTCCCTGAAAAATATCCTAACAGCGATCAGTTACCCGGTGTGTACAACACGCTTGGAACCATCTATTTTCGATCGGAAAAATATGACAATGCTATTGCCATGTTCAAAAAGGCAATGGATTTTTGCCAGGCTTGTGCATTGGAATCCAATATTATGTCCAATCTGATTAAAGTCTATTCATTGACCGGTTTTTGGGATGCGGCACAGGCCATGGCCCGAAGTTATCTGGAAAAATTTCCGGAGGCTGATGATCGTTTGGATAAAAAAATAATTATTGCCAGGGCTTATATTAATCTAAACCAATTCCAGAATGCTGTCGATTATCTGAAATCGATTAAAGCCGAAGCCGATGCTGAACGCGAACCGGAAATTCAGTTTTACATTGGCGAGGCCTTACTTAGAGCCGGACAATACGAAGAGGCCATTGCAGAATTTGTAAAAATTCCCCTGCTTTCCAAAAAGACAAAGTTGCAGTGGGAGGCCAGTGCTTTGTATTACTCCGGTCAATGTTATGAAAAGCTTGGACGTATTGATGATGCCATTCGCATGTACAAAGAAATTATTAAACGTCCCGGAATTGATTTAGTTTTGAAAAAAGATGCCGAAAAACGTATCAAACAGATACAATGAGGAGCGGCCATGTTTAAAATCAATCTTTTGATCGTTACTTTGTTTGTTACAGCGCTTTTGTTTTCCTGTTCAGGATCAAAAAAAGATGTAACCGGAGGTGTTGGTACGCCTGCATTTGAGGCCGATGTGCAGCTTCAGGCCAAAATTAAGGATTTGCAGGAGAAGATTAAAAAGAATCCGAATACAATGGACTATCGGGAACAGTTAGCGGATATCTATTTCGAGAACGGGCACAGCCTGGAAGCCATGAAGGTTTTGGAAGAGGCCTTAAAATTAGATCCGCACAATGCGGAGGTCCAGTACAAATACGGAGAATTTGCCCTTAAAAGCGGAGATAAAAAGCGGGCTTATATAGCCTTTAAAGCAGTCTTAATCGGACCTGAAGCCGATGCCTATGTGGATCGCATTGCCCCTTATTTTGTCGACGCTTTTGCTGTGACGACCGTAGTTCAGTCTGATGCCAATGAAGCATTTGGCTCTTTCTCCGCCGATGGTAATAAAATTATATACCAGTCTGATGAAACCGGTAACTGGGATCTATTTGTTTGGGATTTGACCACCAATACCAAAGAACAAATTACCAATACACCCGCGCATGAAGAAAACCCTTCGTTCTCTCCCGATGGATTACACATTGTTTACACATCAACCGTGGATGACCACCGCGATGTTGATTTTAGCCAAAAGTTGAGAGATATCTATGTGATGAATCTGGCCAATGGCGAAACCCAGAACCTTACCAAAAATGGATCAGATGACTGGCGTCCAAGATATTCATTCTCAGGTGATTTTATCGTGTTTGTCTCTCAAAGAAATGATTTACGTGATGTACCCTTTTATCAGATGTTCAGTGACATTTTCATTATGCAAAGCAATGGGCGCTTTCAGCTGGCGCTTACCCATGATGAATTTAATGATGGTAGTCCCTGCCTAATGCCCGGCAGTACCGATGAAGAGGGGACAGTGCTTTTTGATTCTGACCGTAATGGGACGTTTGCCATTTACAAAATGGATATTCGCAGCAAGGAGATCGTACAATTAACTCATAATCCCGGCATTAACGACGTTGCCCCGGACGTTTCGGCTTCCGGTGATAAAGTGACCTTCTTCTCTGATAGAGATGGCAATTATGAAATCTATTTAATGAATAGCGATGGATCCGCTCAGCAAAGGCTTACTTCCAATCCTGCAGAGGATGTAAATCCGGTCTTTTCTCCGGACGGACAAAAAATTTTATTTCACTCAAATCGTAATGGAAATTACGATTTGTTCATGCTCGACCTGACCCAATCGACAGAGCAGATAACAACAGCTGAAGTGATTTCCAGGATTGATCATGCTTTGGAAGCGGTGTCTTCTGAAAATCAGTAGTCACTGCGGTTTGGGAAAACGGAACATTTTACACAGCTTCTTTCCCGTCCCGATATGATGGACGGGATTTTTTTTGATCTTTAGCTTCCAGATCAGGTTCTTTCAGAGGAATAATTTTTCCCGGGTTTGGTATAATCATGATTTGGTAAATGCATTGGAATTTAGCAAATTTGTCTGGTGCATGGTTTACTGAACTGCCGAAAAATCTTCTTTGAAAGCCAGCCGAAATCCCCTTCATTTGTGCCGAGATTCTTTTGCAATTAAAAGGTCATAAACGTAAATTATTTTTTTGCAATCAATATTATTAATTCGTTAAAAAACAATAATTAATGCAGAAAGGGGTGTTTTTCTCTTGTCCTTTGTTCATTTACATAATCATTCACATTTTTCATTGTTGGATGGTGCCGCTAAGATTAAAGAAATGGTGCGACGGGCTGCCGAATTAAACATGGAAGCGCTGGCCATTACAGATCATGGTAATCTTTTTGGCGTACTGGAATTTTACACAGAAGCCAAGGCAGCCGGCATTAAACCAATTATTGGTATGGAAGCCTACATTGCACCCAAAGACCACACCTTAAGAAAACAGGTGGCAGGAGAAAGCACTTCTTACCATTTGGTACTTTTAGCTAAAAATCAAACGGGTTTCAAAAATCTGCTTAAACTGTCTTCCATTGCTTTTCTGGAAGGCATGTACTACAAGCCACGTATTGACAAGAAATTGTTACGCCAATATTCCGAGGGCTTAATTGCGACTTCGGCTTGTCTGAAAGGCGAAGTTTCGTACAAGTTACGCCAGGGCGAACGGGAAAGAGCCATTAAGCTGATTGAGGAATATCAGGACATTTTCGGTGAAGACTTTTACCTGGAAGTTCAGAACCATTACATTCCGGATGAAGCCGCTGTTTATCCTAAGGTTTACGAACTTGCCAGAGAAATGGGCGTTCCGGTAATTGCAACAAACGACAACCATTATTTGCGCAAAGGTGATCATGAAGCGCACGATATTTTGCTTTGTCTGCAGACAGGTAAGGATCGGGATGATCCCAATCGCATGCGCTATGGCACTGAAGAACTTTATTTGAAATCAGCCGATGAAATGTTCCAGGTATTTAAAGATAAACCGGAAGTCCTGGAGCGGACCCTGGAGATCAGCGAAAAGATTGATCTTGAAATCGAATTTAATCGGCGTTTATTGCCCAAATTTCCGATTCCAAAATCCGAAGGAAACATCGACCCTGATGAATATTTACGTCGTTTGACCTATCGTGGGGCGGAAAAGCGCTACCCACGCCTTGATGAAAAGGTTAAACAACGTATCGAGTTTGAACTGGGCGTCATTAAACAGATGGGCTTTGCCGGATACTTTTTGATTGTACAGGATTTTATTCGGGCCGCACGCGAACGTGATATCCCGGTTGGCCTGGGCCGCGGGTCGGCTGCCGGAAGCATTGTGGCCTATTGCCTGGGCATTACTCAAATCGATCCTTTGCGTTACGATTTACTGTTTGAACGGTTTCTCAACCCCGAACGTGTTTCCATGCCGGATATTGATGTGGATTTTTGCATGGAACGTCGGGATGAAGTGATTGAATATGTCCGCGAAAAATACGGCCGGAAAAATGTGGCGCAAATTATTACTTTTGGTACCATGGCCTCACGAAATGTCATTCGTGACGTGTCGCGTGTTTTGAAAATCCCAATTTCTCAGGCTGATACCATTGCCAAGCTGGTACCCAGCGGGGCCAAACCCATGCCTCTGGAAAAAGCGTTTCAGGAGGTCCCTGAACTAAAAGAATTGACACAGAGCGAAGATGAAAAGATTCAACAGCTGATCAAATATTCAAAAACCCTGGAAGGCATTAACCGTCACACATCGGTACATGCGGCCGGCATCATCATTACACCTGATGACCTTACCAACTACGTTCCTTTGTACAAAACCCCGGATGGTGAAATTACCACCCAATGGACCATGGGCTGGAGCGAAAAGGTCGGCCTGTTAAAAATGGATTTTTTAGGCCTGCGCAACCTGACCGTAATTCAAAAAGCCGAAAAAATGATCAGTCAACGGCTGGGCAAAGAATTTAAGGTGAGTGA
>CAYNLJ010000018.1:0-14170 GCA_964398005.1 uncultured Caldithrix sp.
GCCTGGGCTTCATGGTAGAAGCGGGTCTTCTCCTCATTGTTGCCTACCACCATCGGGGAAAGAAACTTCAGGGCCACGGTGCGCTTCAATTTGATGTCTTCCGCTTTGTAGACTACGCCCATGCCACCACGACCCAATTCTTCGATAATTTTATAATGCGAGATGGTTTTACCAATCATTTTCATTCTTCACCTTAGCTGAAATCAAGCAGTCCGTTGGACAACTTTTCTCCACGGCCCAGGTTTTCAAAATTTTATCTAAGTAACTATTTTGTAAACCACATATTATGGATTGCTTACCAGCCAGGAGAAAGTCTGTTCTGAAATATCAGGAAGTTTCAGCTAACATCCTTGTCTTCAATCACTCTGCAATGCAAATAATTCCGACCAGGAACAGATTCCTTGATTTGCAGTAACTGTTAGCAAGAAATTGCGTTGGGCAACAATAAATTAAAGGAAAAGCTGAATCGATTATAATGGATGAGATTTAAGTTACTGCCTATTCTCATAAATAATATAGGCACAAAATAAAGGAAAAATCAAAAATTTATTGATTTTGTCGACTTCCTGAGAGGTTTATCTTCCAGTTGTTATCGATATGATCCTACTTGAAACTCAAGGTGGGTTGAACCGATCCGAGGGGAGAGAGATTGTCCAATTTCGTCGCGGAACAATTAAAAGTTTTTGCTTTCGGAGAAGCTAATCCCCTGATAATAATTCAATCAGACCGATCAGCAGTTGACGTGCCTGGGGTTTGAGGGCTGAAATTTTTTGTGCCAAAGCCAGATCAGCATCGTAAGTCGCAGCTGGTTCTTCCACCTGTGGGGCCTGTTGATTAAACCAGTAGCTTTTTTCCCCTGTTAACAGCCATTCCACTGTAGTATTGCCCAACTGCGCCAGACGGAAAAGCACTTCCGCCGGTGGAATACGTTCATTTAAATATTTGCTGACTGCCGCCTGGCTCACCTTTAAGGCACCGGCCAACTCTACCTGAGTCCATCCTTTTTGACGGCGAATGGATTCAATACGTTGTGCCACTTCATTTTGTTTAATAATTGCCATTTGGAATCTTATATTTTATTTGCAATACTCTATTCGTCATATTATATTTCATATGGAATTTAAAGAAAAGTGATGCAAAATGCAAGAGGCACAACTCTATGCGGTCTGGCAAAACTTAAGTCGCAGTGGTCAAACACTACACACCAAAACCTACCGGTTGCGTGTGCTTGATGCCGGGCAGCTCAATCTCCATCGGGGGCCGGATTTTGTGTCAGCTGTTTTTGAATTAAACGGCACCCGCTTCAGTGGTGATGTGGAAATGCATCAACAGCTGGAAGACTGGTATCTGCACCAGCATCATCTCGATCCCTTTTTTAAAAATGTCTGCCTGCATGTGGTTCTTGGGTCTTCTGAAGGCCGTCTGGAATCCGTTACTTCGGCTCTTAGCCGACGGTCCATTCCCACCCTGGCGCTGGACCCGTCCCAATTTCCCCATCGTTATCGTTCAAATGCAGTCAACTGCCGGCCTCCTGCTGTTCCCGATGATCAGGCTCTTCGTCAGCTGGCCCTGGAGCGTTTACAGCTGAAAATTCGATTTTTTCAGCACCTGCTGGAAAATCAACCCATGGAACAGGTATTCTACGAACATCTCCTGCGCGCTTTGGGCTATCCGTCCAACAGCTGGCCTTTTCAGCTTCTGGCCCGTCGAGTACCATGGAGTTGGTTAAAACAAAACCTGCCGATCAATTTTGTAAAAAAAGACTGGCTGTTTGCGTTGTACGCAGGTACGGCCGGTTTTTTGCCATTAACCGCCAGTGAACCGTATCTTCAACAACTAAATTATTTTTATGATCAGGCACAGTCAATGCTGCCGGCCGGAGCCTTAAATCGGCAGCACTGGCAGTTTGCCGGTGTGCGTCCGGTCAATCATCCTCACTTCCGACTGGCTGCCTGGGTTACTTTGCTGCAACAACACCCTACGGGCCCGTTCGGTCCCATATACCATCTTTTTGAAGCACGCCTGCCCTTTGCCTCATTATTAAAGAAGTTGCAAAACTTTTTCAGTTTTGCGCCGGAAGGCTACTGGGCACGTCATTACCGTTTAGGATCAATGCCCACAGCCAGGCCAATTCGCCATTTTTTTGGCCCGGCCCGCATCAGCGAGCTGATCCTCAATCTGCTCATTCCACTGGTTTGCGTTCAGGCACTGAACCATAATTCAGACGGCTTTTTTGCATACCTGACTGAATTTTATCTTTTTCTGCCACTGCAGAGCATTTACCACAATACGGGTAAACGCTTCCCCTGGCTTTCTCAATATCAGGCCCTCTTTCCCGGCCAGGCTCTGATGCAGGCCCTGCTTCATTTGGATGCACAGTTCTGTAGTCAAAACAGTTGTAACCTTTGTCCATTAAAGCACATCATTGACAAATAAAAGGTTTTTGATTATACTTTAAACAACGATAAACTTGGAAAATTTTGCTTCTGGCCATTTTTAATCAGAAAGGAGTTCCCATGGAATTCAGCTGGTTTGACCCCATTATGGTGCGCAATTTTATTTATGCCATCGTTGGTGTGATGGTGGGCATGTTTTCTTCCATCATTACCTATAAATTGGTTAACAAAAGTACCCACTTCGACATTCCAAACGAGCTGGAAAAAGGCAACTTAGCCGTAGGTTTGGTTGTTGCGGGGATTTTTATCATGATTGGTTTGATTGTTGGATTAATTATCGGGATGAGTTTGAATTGAGAAAACTGCTGAACGGATTGACTATCTGGCTGTTCGTTTTTCTTTTTGCTGCCTGTGGTCATCACACCACTCCCAGGGTGCAGATGAACCAGGCGGACAGTAGTTTGCTAAAATTAGTTGAACAGCGTATTGAGGAGAAAAAAGAACTGGAAAAAGTGCGCCTGAACCTGGAACGTTCCAACCTGATGTTGCACATTGACCGCTACCTGCCTTTAATTAAAAAATACTCTAAACGTTATGGCTTTGACTACCGTTTAATTATTGCCCAGATCATTCAGGAATCGGGTTTCCGGATGCATGCCCGCAGTCGGGTTGGAGCCCGCGGCCTGATGCAAATTATGCCCGGTACCGCCAGAGAATTGAGCCGAGAGCTGGACATTGAATATATTTTAATGAGCCCACGTGAAAACATTACCGCTGGTATTTACCACCTCTACAAACAAACACAGTACTTTCCGGATGCCTCTCCGGAAGACCGTCTGAAATTAGCTCTGGCCAGCTACAATGCCGGTGCCGGACGCGTATTTGATGCCCAGGATATTGCCCGTTATTTTAAACAACCGGTCAATCACTGGGAAAATGTAAAACCCTATCTGGCCATGCTTAAAAAAACAGACTGGCAGTTGCATTTGCAGATCTGGGCCTCCGGTCGACCACCCCACGGCTATTTTTACGGTTACGAAGAGACGATCAGTTACGTGGAAAACATCTGGAACATGTACGAAATGTACCGCAAAATACTTTAAATAATTGTATTACTTCTCATTCCATAATCTCATTTCCAAGAAACAGCAATACGACCGATAATTGACCGTTGCCTTAGAAAAGATTGTGAAAAAAATTTGATTTGAACCATCCGTTTCCTCTTTCCAATTGTAGCTACCATGCCTCCAGATAACCAAATAGTTTGCTGCAAAAGCGACGCCAGAGAAGCAAAGAAAGAAATTTTGATCTGCTTGTTATTACCCTATTTCGTTTATCTTAATTTTAAAGAATTTTAGAACTTTAGACGATAAAAAGAAGGACTCCTTATTTATTTATTGGAGAGAAAGATATGAAGTTTACCCGTCTGATAGGATTGATCATACTGGGCCTGGCCCTGAGTTCATTTATTCAATCCGGGCAACGATCGTCTGCCAGGATTAAATTCATGTTAGGCAAGGTAGAATTAATGCGCCAGGGGCAGACCAAATGGCAAAAGGTGCGTTTTAATCAAAAAATTTTCGAAGGTGATCGATTGCGCACTGCTTTAAATTCCCGCGTTGAACTGCAGATGCCCGATGGTTCGGTGATTAAAATCAACGAGAACAGCATGTTCGATGTAAAGGAAATCAAAACCGATGAAAATGAAAAGAGCGATCGGCAAAGCTTTACCCTGTGGGTCGGCAGTTTATTTGCTAAATTTCAGAAGATCGTTGAACAGCGGCAATCGCGAAGGATTGAAACGCCAAGCGCGGTAGTTGCCGTGCGCGGTACTGAATTTGACCTGCAGGTGGACCAGCAACAGACCACCGTGGTACGGGTGTACAAAGGCAAAGTTTCCTTACGATCCAAAACAGCAGCGGGCGAAGTGTTTGTAGGAGCCAATCAGGAATCTAAGGTGGAACGGGGTAAGCCTCCAACGCCGCCACGTCGCTTTACTCCGCCATCACAACAGGATGACCAGAGTTCCGCAACTCAAAAAGCGCTTTTTATGAAACTGGATTTAAAAAAATTCCAGATTACCGACCCGGCTCTGGTGGCCGGTGGCCTGTTGCTGTCCGGCCGCACACTGCCCGGAGCACGGATCATGGTAAACGGTTTGCCATTAACCATTGGCCCCAATGGGCTTTTCAAAGGTCGCGTACCCGTGCAGGAAGGGCTCAATGTTCTGAACATCATGGCCGAATTTAACGGACAACGTAAACAGCAAACGGTGCGTTTACTGGTCAATACACAGAAGCCAAAAATCAAGCTGGCCCGCCCCCTAACCTCGGCCTTCACCAATCGGCGCGATTACAGTTTAAGTGGCGCGGTTTTTGATCAAACCCCGGGAGACCGGGTCAAAATTTACATCAATGATGAATTCATTACAGAAGTGATAGGCCAGGGTAGTTTTAACCGCACCATCATTTTGAATGAAGGGGCCAATACTCTGCGCATTGTAGCCGAAGACCTGTCCGGCAACCGCACCGTTCTGGCCGAGAAAATCTTTTTAGACACCGTCAAACCCATCTTAACGATCACCGAACCGGCACAACCCGTCTTTGTTCGTTTTGAGCCGCCCCGCCCGCCAAGCGAAAAAATCAATTTTGGAAAGGAAAAATTTGTCCAGATCATTCGGGGTGTGGTCATCGATCCTGAACCCTCTTCAGGCATTAAGCGGGTCATTGTAAACGGCCAGGAAATCAAACCCAACAATGATGGCAGTTTTGAAGCAAAAATTTTTCTGAAACGCGCCGTCAGCGGGCGTAAGGTGGACAACCGGCTGTCCTTTATTGTTGAAGATGTGGCCGGTAATATTCTGCGCGACAATAGTCGGGTCATTATTGTGCAATGATTGGGAGACCGGACATGAAGCAAAGTGCCTGCTATCTAGTAATTCTTTTTTTAACCAACCTTTTGTTGGCTCAGGGAGCTTTTAATCTGACCGGTCGCCTTTCACTGCAAACACTGAACATCGATTACGATGAAACGTCTAAAATTAAACCCGATTCCATTCCGGATGACCAGTACGCCAAAAGCACGCTGGTCCCGGGATTACAACAGCGCTTAAATCTTGCCCTTTTTGGACGCAGTCCACACTTTGACATCACCCTGCTCAGTGACCTGAAGAACAATCAATGGGATCAGCTGAACCATTTTAATCGTGTCGATCGCCTGACGCTTAATATCCGTCACGGAGCCAATGAATTGATTATTGGTGATTTTTTTCAAAGCGGATCTGAACTGTTTGTGCAAAGCCGTGAAATCCGCGGTTTAAAGCTGGCTTTGGAACATGGCCAGAATATTTATTACAAATTGGAAATTATCGGCGGTCAGGCACAAAAGCCCTTTTCCGTAGGCAGCCGATTGCCCGAACAATACCACCAGTACGAAACTTCCGGTCAATACCAGCGTTTTTTGTACGCCGGTCAGTTTCATATCGGTAAGTGGGAACGCTTTGAACTGGGCACCAAGTTTTTGTGGGCTAAAGATCGGCAAAACTCGGTGAATCAGGCCATCAGCGAACCCTTGACCAACCGCTTGGCCGGTCTGGATGGCTATCTGATTTTATGGAAGAAGCGTTTAAAATGGTTTTTTGATGCCAACTACAGTCGTAAGGACACCTTAAGCGCCAAAAACGTCACCGACCTTGCTTACCGTGCCGGACTTGACCTGCGTCTGGGACATTTTAAAATGATTTTGTACAAACAGCGCTTAGGTTATGATTACTATTCGGCCGGTTATCCCTATCTGCAAAACGACCGGGATGGCTTTGTACTCAATTCGGTTTACAATTTTCCACAGAAATTTGCCCTGTCACTGGAAGGCGAACACTATTTTGACAATTTGCAGAATTTTAATTATCAGCCACGCACCACTACTAATTCAGCCATTTTGGGCATTACAAGCATGGTTGCGCATTTTCCGGAAATCAGTTTAAAATTTCGTTATCGGGACGATCGAAGCAACACCATTTTAGACAGCGTAAGGACGGATAAAACTTACCTGGGCCTGGAAACAGGAATTTCCCTGGGTTCCATGACCAATCGTCTGTCGCTTTCAGCCATTTACCTGGATCTGAAAGATCGCAGTGTGTTACAGGCCGGTTCACCGCTGGGCACCACGCAATTGATCAGCAGTCTTAATTTTTACCTGCGCCCGCACAATTACCTGTTTATTTCCGGGGGTACCGTTTTCAGCCAGTTAAAACTGACCAACCAGCAGAGTAATATTAATTCCTACACCTTTGTCTCCGGACGTTGGGATCTGATTCCGTCCCGTCTGCGTACGGAATTTAATCTCAGTTTCATTTACAACGATGCGGCCAATGGCGGCTATCAGGACATGTTAAGCGACTACAGTCAGTTCAATACTACCTTTTCACTGGAGTACTTTTTCAGTCAACGCCTCTCTTTGAAAGCCATCGCCGGCAATGATTTCCGCGACATGCGCTACAGTTTGGATGCCGCCCGTCAGGTCATCAGCAATCCGGACTATGGCCCTACCTATTTTAACGGTTACGAGACCTACCACGGCATCAAATACGGTCTGGAATTCAACTGGATCTTTTAATCAGCCGACACCCTTTAAACGGGTAACTTTAATGCTTGGTCACTCATTTTCTTTTTTCGTTAATCCAGCCTAAAAAACTTTCTCTTTGTGACCAGATTGCTTAATTTTAAATCAAAAAGGAAATTTCATGAAACCGATCTATTTGGATTACAATGCCACCACGCCCATTGACCCGCTGGTTGCCGAGGCCATGCTGCCCTATTTAAGGGAGCACTTTGGCAATCCGTCCAGTGCTCATTATTACGGTTTTAAAACGAAACAGGCGGTCGAAACGGCGCGTCAACAGGTGGCCGAGCTGCTGGGCTGTGCAGCAGACGAAATTATTTTTACCTCCGGTGGTTCGGAAGCCAACAACTACGCTTTGAAAGGCATTGCCTGGGCGCATCGGCAAAAAGGCAATCATATCATTACTTCTCAGATTGAGCATCCGGCCATTTTAGAAGTGTGCCGTTATCTGGAACAGCAGGGTTTTAAGGTTACTTACCTACCTGTTGACGAATTCGGCCTGGTCGATCCCGAAGCGGTACGCAAGGCCATTACGCCGCGAACGATATTAATCACCATCATGCATGCCAACAACGAGGTAGGCAGCATTCAGCCCATTGCCGAAATCAGCCGCATTGCCCACGAACACAACGTTTTTTTGCACAGCGATGCGGCCCAATCGATTGGTAAAATTCCTGTAAAGGTCAATGATTTAGGTGTGGATCTGCTGTCAGTGGCCGGTCACAAACTTTACGCTCCCAAAGGCATTGGCGCATTGTACATTCGACGTGGCATCCGACTGGAAAAACTGATTCATGGCGCCGACCACGAGTCCAACAAACGCGCCGGCACCGAAAACGTGCTGGAAATTGTCGGCCTGGGCAAAGCCTGTGAACTGGTAAATCAGTCATTGCAGCAAGAAACGACCCGCCTTAAGGAACTGCGTGACCGACTGCAGGAAAAATTGCTGAGTGCCTTTCCGGAAGCCAAAGTGAATGGCCATCCGGAGCGGCGCCTGCCCAACACCCTGAGTCTTAGTTTTCCCGGATTGGAAGCCAACACCATTGTTTCGGAACTCAGCGAAAAAGTGGCTGTCTCAGCCGGAGCCGCCTGTCACAGCGATCAGGTGACTCTGTCTCATGTGTTACAGGCCATGCAAATTCCGCAAGACATTGCCATGGGCACCCTTCGCTTTTCCCTGGGGCGCTTTACTACCGAAGAAGAAGTCGATCAGGCGGCTGAAGCAATCATCCAAACGGTACAAAAACTAAAACCACAGGAACGACTGGCGCCTTTACAGGTTGATCTAAGCGATATCCGGCTGACCCATTACACCCATGGCCTGGGCTGTGCCTGCAAGCTGCGGCCTCAGCTTTTGGAGGAGGTGTTGCAAAAGTTGACCATTCCGCAAGATGCCAAATTATTGATCGGCCCGGAAAACGCCGATGACGCAGCCGTTTATCAGTTAAGCGAAGACCTGGCTCTGGTTCAAACGGTCGATTTTTTTACCCCGGTCGTAGATGATCCTTTCGATTTTGGTCGGATTGCGGCCGCTAATTCTCTGAGCGATATCTACGCCATGGGCGGACGACCTCTTTTTGCTTTGAACATCGTCGGTTTCCCCAGTAATCGCCTGCCGTTGAATGTTCTGGAAAAGATTCTGGCAGGTGCTCAGTACGCCGCCCAACAGGCGGGCATTTCCATTGTCGGCGGCCACACCGTGGACGACACCGAGCCCAAATTTGGTCTGGCCGTCAGCGGTGTAGTCCATCCGGATAAAATTTTAAAGAATATCGGCGCTCAGCCCGGCGATGCTCTGGTACTGACCAAACCGATTGGCAGCGGTGTGCTTTCCACGGCACTGAAGCGCGGCCTGCTCGATGATAAACGGCAAAAACAACTGGTCGAAACCATGGCCACTCTCAACAAATCGGCCGCCGAAACCCTTGGTGACTTTACCGTTCATGCCTGTACCGATGTCACCGGATTTGGGCTTTTGGGGCATTTGTTGGAAATGCTGAAAGGCAGCCAGGTAAGTGCGGAACTAAACTTTGAAAAAATTCCCGTGCTGCCGGAAACTTTGAGCTTCATCCGTCAGGGCATGGTGCCGGGTGGTAGTCGCGATAACCATCAGTTTACCAGCCCCTTTGTCCATTACGGATTGTTAAGTCCGGAAGAACAGCTACTGTTAAACGACGCTCAAACTTCGGGCGGTTTGCTGGTCAGTTTGCCTGAACAGCAGGCAGAGCAGTACTGTCAGAAGCTGAACGGCAATGCCTTCATCATTGGGAAAATTACGGAAAAACAGGAATTCTACATTGTATTAAAATAAAAATGAAAAGGAAAACAGGATGACTTTTCTTTATCTGAACTCGGACAAAATGGGCGATGGCCCTGAGGATTTAGGCAAAAAGCTGTTAAAATCATTTTTAAAGGAATTACTCGAATCGGGCACTCCTGTCGATCTGATCGGCTGTGTAAATTCGGGAGTCAAACTGACCACCGAAGGCAGTGAAGTTATTGACATTCTACGTCAATTTGAAAAAAAAGGAACCAGAATCGCCAGCTGCGGTACCTGTCTGGACTACCATGGTTTGCGGGAAAAATTATTGATTGGGGAGGTAGGCTCCATGAAACAGGCCGTTGAAGTCATGATTCAGGCCGACAAGGTGATTCGCCCCAATTAATTGATTTTCTGCCAATGGACGGCTGGTGAGTTGGTTGAAAGGCCTGTCGATAAAGTCGGGCCTGATATCAGAAATTTTAAATTTTGAGTGTTGAATTTTAATTAAGAAATAATGGGCCAAAATCAGTTTTAAGACCAACAAAGTTTGGGTTAAAGGTGTGGTAACGATTGGGAAAAGGCTGAGACATTTGCACCCATTCAACATTTAAAATTTCTTTTAATCTCTCATTTATGATCATTGTTTAATTTAAAACCACTCTCAGTTCCCTGACATTCTTTGCCCTGCCAACTGTCGCGCCGTTCCAGCTCCTGTTCAAGCATACGAGTCAGTTGTGTGTTGCGCACCCCCCAGTGCGGCGCCACCAGGGTGCGGGGAGGCGCTTCGCCAAATAGGCGTTGAATGATAATGCGTGGATTTAACCTTTCCAGAAAGCGTATGATTAAATCGATGTATTGTTCAGGGGTCATAAAATCAAACGGTTGTTTGCGGTACATGCGCTCCAGGGCCGTACCCACCACCACATGTAACTGGTGAATTTTCAGGAAATCAAAGGGTTTGTCCGAAAGCCAGTCAGCCGTTTTTAACCACAAATCTTCGTTCTCCCAGGGAAAACCAAAAATCATGTGCGTACAAATTTTAATCCCCCGGTTCTTGGTCATTTCCAGTGCATCCAGGTAGCATTGCACATCGTGGCCACGGTTGATTTTTTTCAACGTTTCATCGGAAATGGATTCTAACCCGTATTCAATGGTAATATCGTAATCCCTGGCCAGGCTTTCCAGATAGGCGATCTTGGCCTCATCCACACAATCGGGACGCGTACCAATGGTTAGACCAATGACTTCCGGATGGCTTAAGGCTTCTTCGTAGTAACGTTTTAATGTTTCCAGGGGAGCGTAAGTATTACTGTAAGGCTGGAAATAAACAATAAATTTGCCAACCCCTTTGTATCGCCGTTTTAAAAACTCAACCCCCTCATCAATCTGCTGACGGATAGATTTGGAGGCACTGTTGTAACCCGGATTAAAACTTTCGTTGTTGCAGTAAATGCAGCCACCTTTGGCAACCGTACCATCCCGGTTGGGGCAGGTAAAACCGGCATCCACAGTTACTTTCTGTACCCGTTCACCATACTGCTTGCGCTGAAAGTCGACAAAGCGATTGTACCGGTATTTGGTCCCCCAGCTGAAAACTCTGTTTTTTGCCTTTGTATCAAGAGATGTTGTCATTGCTGATCTTGGTTCATTTTTTTTATTAATTTTACTCTTCTGCAAGTTCTTCTACCGTTTTTTTAAAAAATTCGATGACCAGAATATTGTTTCTGCAAAAATTGCATTCATAGTATTTGCTGTTCGGAAGATAACGCATCCAGCGATGTCGCTTAACACGTGTCAAAGCTTCCTTTTTGCATTTGGGGCAATGCTTTTTAAATGACAGATAGAATCGCATTCACCTTCCCCTTTGATTAAATCAAAAATTCTGCAAACTCAAGAAAATTTTTCATTAAACCACAAAGCCAGTGCGATGAGTGCCCCGCCTGCGGCTAATCTCAACAGATTGGCTGATTCGCCGAAAAAAAGAAAAGCCACCAAAATGGCCAGCGGTATTTTTAAATTATTAAAAACGGCCAGGGTTCCGGCATTCACTTTAAGTGCACCGTAATTCCATAGAAAAAACCCAAAGCCCGAGGCAATTATTCCCAGGTAAACCAAAGTAAAAATTTGCGATTCGGCTACTACTAAGCCGGACCAGTTGGTACTCCAGGCACTTACCAGACCTGCGATTAAGGCTCCTCCAAGATAAAGCGCTGCAAATAATTGTGCTTCCGAACGAATAGAGGTGCGTCCGCTGCGATATTTGCGGTACAGGATCTGCCCGGCAGCAAAACAGAGATTGGAAGCCTGCAGCAAAAAAAAGCCCTTCAGGAAATCGCTTTGCCCTATTTCCCGCCAAACAATGATACCCGTGCCAATCACCGAAAATACAGCCGCCAGGAAATGAATCGCCTGAAAACGTTTTTGGAGTAAATCATCCAGCAACGTGATGTAGAGCGGCGTAAAAATTGTAAACAGCGCCACCTGATAGGCCATCAGCCATTGATAGGAATAGATGTAAAACATGTACATCAGGCCAAACTGGATGCTGCCGATCAGGATTAAAACACCTTGATCCTTAAGTTCCCGCCAGCGGAAAAAAGGTAAAAATACCAGCAGGGCCAGCAACAGGCGGACAAAAGACACAAAAAAAGGGTCCAGAGTCGTCAACTGTCCTTTGATTAAACCAAACGAAAAAGCCCAGAGTAAAGAAACAAAAAGTAAATAAAACATAATAACCCACAATTAAATAAGGCCAAATTTAAAATTTTTACTTTCCGGTTCAAAATTATTTGAATCAGGACAAGCAGAACTTTATCTTTGCTGCCTTTAATCAAAAAAAGGAACTGTTTTATGAAAAAAGTTATTTTTTTATTTTTAATCCAGCTTCTGTTTGCACAAAATCGGGATTTAATCACCTTTGAACTAAAAAATCCCATTGTGGTCAGTGCATCGCGTTTCCCGGTCTCTTATCTGCAATCTGCCCGGAGTGTAGCGGTTTTGGATTCCGTTGAATTGTCTCAGTTGCCGGCCACTTCGGTTCAGGAAGCTTTGGAATACATTGCCGGAGTAGATCTGTTACAACGCGGGAGTCCGGGAGTGCAGGCCGATGTCAATTTACGCGGCGCAGGTTATGAACAGGTTTTAGTTCTGATAGATGGCATCAACCTGAATGATCCTCAGACCGGTCACCACAACCTGAATCTGGCTCTGCCTTTAAGCGCTGTGGAACGAATCGAAGTCATCAAGGGCGCGGGTTCACGCCTGTTTGGGCCGGGGGCTATGGGTGGCATCATAAACATCATTACCCGTCGGCCAAAAACAAAAAATCTGGCTCTGACCTTAAAGGGTGGAGATTTCCATTTTATGGAATCTCAGGCCGATCTGGATCTGGTTTTCGATGGACAGGCGCACTCTTTTACTGTGAATCGTGCTTCAAGTGATGGTTTTTTGCACAATACAGATTTTAAAAACTATATCTTCAATTACAAAAACGAACTTACATTTTCCGGTTTTAAGGCGGGTATCATGGCCGGAATCAAGGATATTGATTTTGGAGCCAATCGTTTTTACCATCCCTCGTTTCCGGACCAAAGGGAAAAAACGCGGACTACATTTGTAAACAGCGGGGCTGAATTTCACTTAAAACAGCTGGAAATTTTGCCAAGGCTTTTCTGGCGTCATCATGATGATGATTTTGTTTTGGATGCCAAACGGCCGGACTGGTATCACAACAAGCATCATAGCGATATCTGGGGCAGTGAATTTCTGACCCGTTTTTCCAATCCGTTGGGTCAAACTTCGCTGCTGGCCAGCTGGCGTTTAAAACAGATTAAAAGTAACAATCTGGGAAATCACCAGAGAGCAGAGCTGGGTTTTTCCGCGGAACATCGACTAACCTGGCAGCGATGGCAGCTGACTTTAGGCAGTTCGTTTTTTCATTATCAGGGCTGGGGCTGGCAGTTTAATCCCGGTGTGGATTTGTCTTTTCAGCTGAATGCCAATTGGGTGCTTTTTGCCTCCACCGGCAAAGGATTCCGGCCGCCTTCCTTTACCGAACTCTATTATGACAGTCCGGCCAATAAAGGCAATCCAAACTTAAAGCCTGAAACCAGCATGGATTTTGAAATCGGTTCGCGTGGACAATGGCAAAATGCACAATGGTCCCTGGCGCTCTTTCAACGGCTGGCTCAAAACCTGATTGACTGGAAATTCGAGGAAAACGGGCAATTCTGGCAGGTGCAAAATATCGGTCGCCTGAAAACCCGGGGTTTTGAATATAGCAGCCGTTGGCTGTTTTCCAACTTTATATTCAATAAACTGGAATTGGATTACACCTATCTGACGACCCACCGGCTAAAAACCGATTATGTTTCCAAATACGCACTTAACCACCTTAAACACCAGGCGGGCTTAAAGCTGAGCCAGAATCTGGGTATTCCTGATTTTCTCCTGCAATGGTATTTAAGATATCAACAGCGACTGGACAAGCAGAAACTGGTGCTGGCCGATGTGCACCTGCAGTGGCAGTTAAAAAAGGTCCTCCTGTTTGCCGACATTACCAATCTCTTCGACCGACATTATGAAGATTTTATTTCCGTGCCTTTACCAGGGCGTTGGTTCAAGGCGGGATTTAAAATAGCTCTTTTTAAAGAATAACCTATTTTAGCCCGTCAAATATAGTGCCGGTAAAACACATAGCCTAAAAAAGTGTGAAGTGTGAATTTTGAAGGGTAAAGTTAGTAATAAGATTTTGCATAGTAATCGGGACTAGCCATTACTGGCCGAAATCATTCAACACTCAACACTCAAAATTCAAAGTTTCCTTAGTCGCATCCGGGTTTACAGCTCTGTTGCCATAGACAGTTCTAAAGAGTGGGCAAGTTATTCATTG
>CAYNLJ010000019.1:0-14062 GCA_964398005.1 uncultured Caldithrix sp.
CCGGTGGCCGTGGCAGATTCTTCTTACTTAAATGAAGATGATTCCGTAAAAATTGTCGTTCTGCAAAATGATTCAGATCCGGATGGCGACCCCTTAACTCTAAGTCTAATTACTTCACCTTTACATGGCTCGCTTGAACAGATCGGCGACACGCTTAAATACATACCGAACCAGGATTTTTTTGGCAGCGATAGTTTCCAGTATCAAATTGATGATGGAAACGGCGGGCTTGATTCGGCCATGGTAAGAATTTTGGTACATTCTGTTAATGATGCCCCGCAAATTGTCGGGTTGCCGACTTCAATCATTCTCAACACGAATGATTGTGCCTATTTGAATATGGCCAATTATCAACAGGATGTCGATACTCCTGATTCCCTATTGACCTGGAACTTTTCCCTCAGCGACACCCTGGCATTAGGTTACCAATTTAATTCCACTAACGATACTCTTGAACTCTGTTCTTTGGGTCAAACAGGCACCTATTTTTTGTTTGCTACTCTTACGGATGACAGCGGCGCTTTTGATCAGGACACCATGCAAATTACAGTTGAAAGCCCCAGTGCCCTGGCAGACGGAGCAAATAGTCTGCCTGAAAAATTTGACCTGAAAGAAAATTACCCCAATCCTTTTAACCCCCAAACCACAATTAAATATCAATTGCCTGAAGCTTCAGATGTGACCATTAAAGTGTTCGATACCTCCGGACGCTTAATTACCGTCTTGGTCAACAAAAAGGAATCGGCTGGTTATCACCAGGTTATATTTGATGCTCAGCACTTAGCTTCGGGCATCTATTTTTATGTCATGAAAGCAAATGCCTTTCAAAAAGTACATAAGATGATGTTAATAAAATGATTAAAGGCCCCATACCGGGGCCTTTGGCTTTGAGCCTAAAAAAATTCACCGAAACTGTTTAGAGTTCTACCGATTTTGATCCTTGTAAAAGGTGTGAGTTAAAGCACGACGGAAAAAAGCCGTTAATAGTAATATTAATCAAAGATTTCCCAAGTTTAATCGTCCTGATTACTCAGTGTAAAGCGGGACTAATAAATTATTAATTAATCAAAGTAAAATTTTTTCTGGAAAGGTAAACTATGTTCAGGTTAAAAATGTGCACTTTAATGATTGCCTTTAGCCTATTGGGAATAAATTCTTTAATCGCCCAATATCCAGGTGATCCTTTTCAGGCACCCGTTCAAATGGGTAGCTACATTACCCATGGTTCGGCCTGGGGGGATTACAACAATGACGGTTATGACGACCTTTATTTTTCCAATGGGGAACAGGGGTTCCAATGGGTCAACCTACTTTTTAAAAACAATGGAGATGGAACCTTCACGGAAGATACTGCTGCTGGCACTATCGTAACCGACCAGTATACTTCCGGTGGTTGTTCCTGGGGCGATTTTGACAATGACGGTGACCTGGATCTGGCAGTTAGTCAACCATTTACCCACGGCTCTTTTCCGGTAAATTACTCAAAAGTGTCTCTATATGTGAATAATGGAGATGGCACCTTCAGTACGGGCTCTTATCCGGACCTGACCAATGAACAGTCTAACCGAAGCAAGGTTGCGGTGTTTTGGGGAGACTGGAACAACGATGGCTATTTAGATGCCTTTGTCAGTAATGCAACATTTTTTGGGACGGGGGCAAGTCACTCGTTGTTCACCAATAACCAGAGTGGCACCTTTACCGAAGAAAGCAACAATCTGGCTAACGGCACTTCTGCCAGAGCCGGGGGCAGTTGGGCCGATTTTGATGGCGATGGTGACCTGGATTTGGTGACAATCTCCGGAGCAATCGGGCAAAAAACCGTACTTTGGATGAATACGGGAACCGATTTCGTTGATTATGTTTTAGTCAACAGCGGCGATCCAGATGGCAGAACTTCTGAAACAGCCAGCTGGGGAGATTATGATAATGACGGCGATTTAGATCTGTTCATCGGTAATTCCGGAGATACCCCCGACGCACCGGAAGCCAATATGCTGTTTCGTAATGACGGACTGGATGTTAATGGTGATCCCATCCTGACACCGATGGATTCTTCTGTTGGTGATATTGTTACCGATGTAGATTTGACCGTTTGCAGTGCATGGGCCGACTTTGATAATGATGGTGACTTAGATTTATTCGTTGGAAATGATGGAAGCTATGCCAGTGGTTATCGCAGCCGGCTTTATGTCAATAATGGAGACGGTACCTTCACAAAAATGACTAATACCATCGTGGCTGATAGTTCCAGTTTTGCCCGCAGTGCTGCCTGGTCCGATTTCGATCTGGATGGCGATATGGATTTGGTCGTCGGGCGCGATGGCCCAAACCGGTTGTATGTCAACAACGGAAATTCAAATAATTTTGTTGAAGTTAAGCTGATTGGTGTGAATGCCAATAAATCTGCGATCGGATCCATCGTTCGTGTAAAAGCTACTGTAAATGGTCAACCGATCTGGCAGATGCGCGATGTCAATTCACAAACCGGACATGGTAGCCATAATAGCTACCGCCTGCATTTTGGTCTGGGAGATGCACCTCAGATCGATTCCCTGGTAATTGAATGGGCCGGATCAAATCAGGTTGAAGTTTATAAAGACCTGGCTGTTAATGATTTTTACGAATTTACGGAAAATCAGCCCAGTGCAGTAGAAAACACCGTACCGCAGGTAGTCGATCAATTTCAAATTTTACCTAATTATCCAAATCCTTTCAATCCGGTGACGAATTTACAATTTGTATTGAAAGAAAAGAATCGCATTCAAATTGATTTGATTAATACCCAGGGACAAAAGCTGACATCAATTTATCAGGGTATTCGTCCGGCAGGATTGAATACCATTCAATTTAATGCGGCCAAATATTCCAGCGGTCTCTATTTAGTTCGATATAAGGGCAAAAATTTCGAAAGATTCCAAAAGATTCTTTTGGTAAAATAGAATTGTAATCATTATTTTTTAATGAACTTGTTTCTGAGAAAGGGGCATCTTTTAATGCCCCTTTTTTTCATTATCCATAAAACTATCTGTGACATTAAACACTTGCTTTAATTCTCTTTGTACTCATATTTTAGTTGAATAATATTGTAAGGAGGTAAATGATGAGTTTAAAGCATGTGGCCCTGTACGTTTTCATAATTTTTAATTTACTACAGGCCCAATCCGATTTATTTAATAATCCAATCATTTTGTATGATGAAACAGACGAAAGTATTGGTGTAGCCATTGCCGATTACAACAATGATGGCTGGGACGATGTGTTTATCTCCAGGGGGAATTCCTCGGATGGTACGCCCAGAACCGATTTGCTGTTTAAAAATACTTCCGGTACACTGGCTTTTGAAGGCAGTGCCGGTCTGACAACCATGAATCAATTGTCTGTCGGTGCCAGTTGGGGCGATTTTAATAATGATGGATACCCTGATTTGTACGTGGCTACTGCCAAACCCGGCGCTTTTCCAACCACCCCCATTCCAAATAATATGTTGTACCTGAATAATGGGGATGGTACCTTTACTTTAATCACAGACCCGGCAAATCCCTTAGCAATGGATTCAATTGATTCCAGAGCCGTAGGCTGGGGCGATCGCAATAATGACGGGTTGGTGGACATGTTCATTAATAATGGGACGGTCAACTTTGGCTACAACCAGCAGCAACCCAACAGCATGTACACCAACCTGGATGGCATGAACTTTCATCGGGATGGTGTAGATGATGTAGGCTATATTGTAAGTGATAGCTCAAATCAAATTGATTTTTCTTACAAAACTTTTGCCGCCTCGTTTGCCTGGTGCGATTACAACAACGATGGATATGCTGATATCTTTAATTGCGAGGGCTTTCATGCAGGAGGGGCACGCAATCGGCTGTGGAAGAATGATCAGGGTAATGGGTTTGTCGAAACCTTGAATCACGTTTTTTGGGATACCACCGGAGGCATTCGTTACGCCAGTGGCGGTTGCAGCTGGGGCGATGTAAACAATGATCTGAAATTTGATTTATTTGTTACGAACCAGATTGACAGTCCGGCAGGTAACAATTTTCTCTATTTGAATTACAGTACGGCAACGCAGGACTCTTTTTACTTCTTAAGAGAGAATGCCGGTGACCTGTTTAACGACTGGTATTACTCTCAGGGATCGGTTATGGGCGATTTCGACAATGATGGTGATCTGGATATTTTTACAACCAGTAAAGGTTCAGATCCGGAAGACATTTCACGTTTATATTTAAATTCAGGATATCCGGACTATCAGTTCAGTGCTGTAACCAGCGTGGTGGAACAGCTTGATCCTGGTGACGGAACAGCGCGCGGAAATGGAAGGGGTGCTGCTGCGGCCGACATTAATGGTGATGGTTCACTCGATTTAGTGGTAGCTCACATGGGAAAACCATTGCTTTATCTGAATACCGGTAGCAATAACAATTTTGTGAAGGTTAAGCTTCAGGGTAGAAGTGGTTACACCAATCGCATGGCAATAGGTGCCCGGGTAAAAGTCATTGCCAATATTCCTGAACAGGGAGGAAAAACCAGACAAATCAGACAGGTCGCAGCCATTACTGGTGGCCTGGCGCAGGATAGCCCAACTTTGCATTTCGGTTTAGGAACAGCTTCTGTTATTGATACACTTATTGTTGAGTGGCCTGTCTCTGGATGGGTCGATGTTTATACCGATCTGTCTGTCAATGAAACTTATAATTTAACGGAAACAGAGCCATCTGCCTTGAATGAAGAACACGGCTTTGAACCTGAAAGATATTCACTGGGACAAAATTATCCCAATCCTTTTAACCCTGAAACCGTGATACCGTTTGTTTTGCCAAAAACGCAACAAGTTACTATAGAGTTGTTTGATTTAAAAGGTGAAAAAATTACGACGATTTACAACGGACAGCGTCCGGCCGGACAAAATGAAGTCCATTTTAAACCACGAGGATTAAGTTCCGGCATCTATTTTTACACTTTGAAAGCCGGAACCTTTAAACAAACACGAAAATTAATGTTTTTAAAATAACGATCAAAAAAACACCTACTCCGCGTTTTTTAATTTTTTAGGGTTGTCTTTTGACAACCCTAAATTATGTGTAGAATGCCAGAGGCATTGGCAGATTAGCTGCTGAGTTGATAAAAAGCACAAATTTTTAGTAAAATAATTTGTAATCTTTGCCAAAATTTAAGTTGAAAGAAAATTGGTCGAAGTTTTTTGTCGATTAAAATATTCAAAATTATTTGTAATCTAATGAGAATTAGGTTAAAATAATTGTAATACTGAGAAAGGGGTTAAAAAATGCCCAGCAAAAAACACATCTCAATTTATTTTATTTCTTTCTTAATTCTTTTATTTTTTATTCATTGTGCAGGACCCACCAGAACGGTAAAGCGAGTTCAGGTTGACGAAGCGATTGATATCAGTGGCCACTGGAATGATACCGATGCCAGAATGACTGCAGAGTCAATGGTCCAGGATGTGCTTTCCAGACCCTGGCTTCAGAATTTTGTTGATCAAAATGGAAGACAGCCAGTAGTTATTGTGGGATTTATTCGCAACCGTACCAGCGAACATATCGAAACAGATATGTTTATCAAACACATCGAAAGAGAACTGCTGAACTCCGGCCAGGTACAATTTGTTGCTTCGGACAAAGAGCGCGAGGCCTTACGTCGTGAACGGTTAGATCAGCAAAGCTTCGCTTCACCGGAAACGGCAAAAGAATTAGCCAATGAATTAGGCGCGGACTTCATGCTTCAGGGCGTGATTACCTCCGTAACCGATTCGTTTGAAGGACGTAGGGTGGTAAAATATCAGGTAAATCTGGAACTGATTGACATTGAAAAAAATACCAAAGTCTGGATAGGACAAAAAGAGATTAAAAAATATATTGAACAAAAGAAGTATAAATGGTGATTGTGAGTCTTCAGAAGCTTTAACAGAAAAGGATCTCTATGAAATCCTCTAAAGGGCTTTGGGTGATTGTTTTTGGCTTCCTGCTTTTAGCCTGTGCTTCTTCAATCCATAAGGCGCAATATTTTGATGGCGTGGTGGCAGACCTGACCAATGAAAACTACAAATTAGCCTTAAAGAAAATTGAAGAGGCCAAAAAACTATCTCTTTACCGGCAAAAAGATCGTGTCCTCTATTATCTGGATCTGGGAATCACCTATTTTTATCAGGGGGATTACCAGCGCAGCAATGTCTTTTTTGAAAAGGCCGAACAGGCCATGGAAGAACTTTTCACCCGCAGTATTTCTCAGGCGGCCATGTCCTTCTTCTTGAATGATTTGACCATGGATTACTATGGGGAAGTACATGAAAACCTTTATGTGAATGTTTTTAAGGCGATAAACTATATCAAACTTGACCGCTTTGATGATGCTTTTGTAGAAATCAAGCGGGTTGACATCAAGCTGCGTGAATTGGAAGATCGTTACCGGGAACTTGTAGAAAAGTATAACCAGGCCGATACCACAGCCATCGATTTTAAATACCAGTCACCCAACTTTTACAACGATGTGCTGGCTCATTACCTGGCCTATCTGATTTATCGAGCGGACGAACGGTTTGATGACTGCCGTATTGAGCTGGAAAAAATCGATCAGGCTTTTCAGTTAGAATCAGACGTCTATTATTTTGATAAACCATCATTTTTAAAGCAACCCAATCTAAATTATGGTAAATCCTACCTGAATGTCATTGGCTTTGTAGGACAAGGACCCACAAAAGTTGCCGTCGGGGGCATGATTACCACTTACAAAGATTATTTGGGCATCAGCGATTTGAGTGTCCCAATTGCATTGCCACGCATTCCTTTTCCAGGAATGAAGGAAGGTTATCACTTTAAATTTGCTTTTCCTATGATGGTGAAAGGGCAGAGTAAAATCGACCATGTGGAGGTTGCTATTAACGGGCGTCAGGCAGGTTCCCTCGAACTATTGGAAGACATGGGCAAGGTGGCTTTAAAGACTTTTCAAAGCAAGCAAAAAATTCTTTATTTAAAAACACTGGTACGGACGGTGACGAAAGGCATTTTGGCAGCCAAGGGTAAGAAAAAACTACGTAAAGAATTAAAAGCCGATGGCTTGTTGGGCGCTTTACTGGATGCCAGCGTTGATTTGGCTGTAGATGCGACTGAACAACCCGATTTGCGTACCTGGAAAACGATTCCCGGACAATGTCTGGCCGGTGAGTTCGAAACAGAACCGGGTATGTATCAAGTCACGATAATCTGTTATGGTTCAGGAAATCAAGTCGTTTACCAAAAAGAATTTAATACTGAAGTTAAAAAGAATTCCACCAATCTCATCCATTTCGCAACCCTTCAATAATTTAGGGAGTGGTAAATATGAAAACATTTTTTAAAATTATGTTAATTTTATTGCTTGTTCAGTTTTGGCAATGTACCTATGCTCAAAAATCAGCCAAAATACAGAGGGGAAAAGAGAAACCGGAGTGGGTTGACAATCCTTACGCATTTTATTCAGAAAACCAGTACCTGGTAGGCGTTGGAACTGGAGACACGAGAAATGCTGCTGAAAAAAATGCCATCGGACAAATTGCGAAAATTTTTAAAACCAATATTCAGGTTGATGAAACCCTGATTGAAAGTGTGTTTGAGTCATTTAAGAAAAATAAAGGCACAATTCAAAGTGAAAGTGCTATCAAAAATCAAACCAGACTGCAAAGTAATATCGAACTAAAAAATATTAAAATTGAACAGGTTTATTTTTCCGAAAAAGAAGGTCTCTATTACGTTTTAGCTATACTTGATCGGGCAGAAACAGCTGCCCTGCTGGAACAGGATTTCAACGAAAATGATCAACTCTTAAAAAAATATTATGAGGTCAGCCAAACTGCGACTAATAAATTACACCGCTTATCCAATATTACTAAAGCACAGGCCTTACTTCAGGTTAATCACCTGATCAATGAACAATACAAAGTTTTAACCGGTGGGCAGGCGCTGACTTCGGCCGTGGATGAAAATGAATTGTTGAACACGGCCAAAAAGATTAAGGAACAAATCATCGTTCAAATTAAAGGCTCTGGCCAGTCAAGTGATGAAATTGCTGCATATTTAAGAGAACTTTTTAGCCGGTTTGGTTTCAGCATTGGTGAACAAAATCCGGATCTGGTGGTGAATTTTAAGCTTGAGATGAACGAGACCAATTTAAATCGTCCCGGAGTCGTTGCCTATAACTGGCATTTAAAGATCGATGTTTTTGATCAAAATAATAATGTGACGTTAAATACAATCAATTTAAATAAGCGAACAGCAGCGATCAGTGAAGATGAAGCACGCGCCAGGGTTATGAGAACCATCAAAAGTGAATTGGACAAATCATTTTACCGCAAATTGATGAATTATTTCAATTCTTTTTAATTTTAACGAAAAAAAATGATTTGAATTGATACAGATCAATGAAAGTTAAATAATTTCGCTGCAATATTTAGCAAAATTAGGGTTCATGTTCAATCAAACTCATAGGAGAACGTTATGAAACGTTTCATGTTTTTAGTTTTAGCACTGTTCATTGCTTCGGCTTTGATTATTTCCTGCGGTAGCTCTAATCCCAAGGTTTCTGCTTCCAATCCAAATGCGATGGAAGTGATTGAAGATCCGTTCCAGGATTTGACCGATCTTTCCAATAAAATTATTGAGTCCGGTGGGGTGGCAGCCGTAGGACAGGGAACCTCAATGCGTCAGGACCTGGCGAAGAAGAAAGCCGTAACTGATGCTATGGGCAATTTAGCTCAGGTGTTTAATACCAAAGTGCAACGATTGAACAAAAGTTTCCAGGAAGAAATCGGCAGCACCAATGATTCTGAAATCAACGAAGCCTTCTCTTCTGTCACCAAAACTTTGACCAGCCAACTTTTAAGAGGTGCTGTAACTAAAAAAGTAAAATTTATGCGTAATAAAGAAACCGGTCAAATCACGGCAGCAGCTGTGGTGGCTATTGACCCCAAGACTTTAAATCAATCCATTTTGGATGAACTGCAAAACAAAAAACCTCAGCTTTACCAGCGGTTTAGAGCAACTAAAGCTTACGAAGAGTTGAAAAATGAGATGCAAGAGTACGAAAAACAGCAGAATCAGGGATTTTAATTAACATCATCAAACAAATTGAAAATTTAAAACTGATGTAAATGATAACATGCCAAACTACTTTTCTCCCGAAATTTGGGAGAAAAGTAGTTTGTTTTTCTGCAGCTTATTTCAATACTTGAGAGTAGGCCTGTTTTGAAATTAGTTAAAATAATGCGTACTTCGATAGTTCTGGCAATTTTTGCGTTATTTTTATCCGGACAATTGTACGCTATTGATGAATACCCCGCTTGGTTTCTTTATCCTTCCCGTTTCCCTGGCATTGTTGTAGGGTATTCCTATGGCGGTTATTCTGCAAAATCAGATGCTGAAAATATGTATTGTGCCTATAAATCTTGCGTTGTAAATGGTACCCTGGAAATTTTTGAAGATTCTGACCAGTCGCAATGGCTCAAAAATTCTGATTACTATTATTATTATTCGCCTGATTCATTGTTGAAAATTCAGGGTAAATTAGTTGGCATTGATTCGTTTATGACCAATGTTTTAACTAATGATTACATTGGGGCTTACTCGTTTGACCCGGCCGATTCTTTACCGAATCAGTGGTTGGGAGTAACAAGTTTGAATGCGCCGGACTGGGTTTCCAGGACCTTTTGGGAGGAGGAGGAGTTTGTTTATGGGGTAGGCATGTTTTCTGCCCAACGCAACGAAAATGATGCCTGGAAAACGGCAGAAGAACAGGCCATTTTCACTATATTGACCAATATGGCGGTAAGTTATCACCGTATTAAAATTCTGAGTCAGGAAAAAAGCGGACAACAATCTGCTTTTCAGGAAATTTCTTTTTTACACCTAAAATATTATCTTAGGGACATTGAAATTTTAGAACGATTCCCGGATATTGAAAATAAAATATTTTATGTTCTGGCGCGTATTGCTAAAAAGAATATCGTTTCACCCATGTTAAAAAAATAAGAACCAGGATGTTAAGTAAAATTTGTTAAGGGGCTAAAGGGATGTCGAAAACATTAGTATTTATTTTAATCTTGTTATTCAGCGTTCAGGCATACGATTTTAAAGTGACGGTGAAATGGGATGAAATGGCCATGAACGGTGAGGCCGAAGCTATTCTGCAATATTACCACAATGGGAAGGTAGAGGCCATTCGGGGGAACCTGGATAAACCCTCCAGCGACGGAAATGTGACGGTAAACCGAACTTTGACCGGCAATTCTCATGAATTTATTATCAACAATAGTGCAGGATGTCTGTTCAATATTTGGGTGGTTAATGATTTGATGGATGAGGAATTTGCCGAGGAGGATGATTTCTACGTTTTGTCTAACGCCAAAATTGAAGTTTGGGTTGAAGATCGGGTTAATCATGGTACATACACTATTCGTCTCAAAGAAGGCCAAAAGGGCCTGGTTTACCGGCCGGGCGTTATTGCGGATGGGCATTTTTATGAAATTAATGAATTGTACCTGAAAAAACGGCTGTATGAAGTTCACCTGGTTGATGCGGTAACCGGTAATCCGTTGGAAGGTGTTGGGGTTATCATTAAAAACCAGAGAACCGGCGAAACGGCTGTTATGGGGCAAACAGGAGCAGAAGGCGTCTTTATTAGTGAAATAGAATATGGGAAATACGATGTTCTTTTTAGCAAAAATGGTTATCTGGACGCAAAACATCAATTTGAAATGAACATCACTGAGTTGCCGGTCAGCATGCATTTTGCACTAACGCCGGTTGTCAAAGAGTTTCGTATTGTGCTTACCTGGGGCGCTTTTCCACCGGATCTGGATGCTCATTTGAGTGGCCCACGGCCGGAAGGTGGTACTTTTCACATCTGGTGGCGTAACAGAACGCCAATTGGTGGTCGTAATTTTTTAGATCGGGATGATCAGCATTCTTACGGGCCCGAAACCATCACCATTTACAAGCCGGCGCCCGGTGTTTACACTTACGCTGTTCATAATTACAGCGGACGGCATCACAAGAATAGCCGCGATCTCTCTTACAGTTCGGCTCATGTTGATGTTTATGCTGATGGACGACTGGTGGCCAGCTTTGATGTACCACCCGGTGAAAGAGGCAATGTCTGGAAAGTGTTTCAAATTGATCAAAATAATCAGGTAATTCCGATTAATCAATTTTATAACCAGAGTCAGTCGGAAAAGGTGTTAAATCCATAAGCAAAAAAATAATGGAGGAACTGCCAACAGCTTTGATCTCAGCATGCGGTTTATTTGGAAAAATTAAAATGAAGCCAGATCGGCAGAAAGGGCAATTTCCATTACGACCATCCCGGTCAATGTTCAACATAAATGATTGGAGATATCATGCGCATAGGGCGTGTTTTAATTTTGTGCCTTGTGGCAATCCTTTTTCATACAGCCGGGCTTTTCGCTCAGGATGAGGAGTTCCAAAAGTGGCTAAAAAAAGACCAGGCTGAATTTAATCAATTTGTGGAACAGGAAGACCGCGAATTTGCTGAGTTTCTTAAAAAAGATTGGCAGGATTTTTTAACAGAACAGGGGCTCAAACCTTTTCCTAAACCAAAACCGGTTAAGATGCCGGTAGCCTCTGAACAGGAAAAACCCAAACCAACCGTGGCTCCCAAAAAAATTGAAAAGTTGCCTCCCCCCCCACCGAAACCTGTTTTAAAACCTAAACCGCTTCCTAAACCCAAACCTGAAAAAATGACCATTACGTTTGATTTTTATGGAGCACAGTTGACTTTTCCCAAACCGGAAATTAAAGATTTAGATCTGTCCAAACCGTTAACAAATGAAAAACTAAGCAATGCCTGGTTGGTTATGGCCAGTACCAAATACCAAACTTTAATCGAAGCCATTCAAAAATACAGACACCAACTTAAACTGAATGACTGGGCTCTGCTGGAACTGGTTAACAAACTCAATCATCAAAGCCTGCAGAACGATGAGAACCAACTGACGGCCTACAACTGGTTTTTATTAAATAAATTGGGGTATGACGCCAAAGTGGCTTTTAGAGAAGACAAACTTTTTCTGCTGCTGCCTTCCAGCAACACGATTTTTGAACGGCCATTTGTTAAAATTAACAATCAGCGTTTTTATTTTGTCTCTCTCGATAAACCATTAAAATTGAGTGGTAAAATCAGAACCTATCGGGGATCATTTAAAAATGCCAGTAAAGCCATCAGTTTGAGATTAACTGATTTTCCGGTTTTTTCTTTGAAGCCGGAAGTCAGGAAAGTCCGGTTCCAGTTTAAGGGGCAAATTTACTCTTTAACGGCACAATACGACCAACAGGTAGTGCAATTTCTGAAAAATTATCCTCATACAGATCTGACTGTCTATTTTAGTGCGCCGGCTTCTGGTGAGCTTAATTATTCCCTGCTGTCACAATTGAGGCCAATGATTCAGGGTAAATCCGAACTGGAAGCAGTGAACCTGCTTTTACGATTTGTACAGACGGCTTTTAACTACAAAACAGATGATGAACAGTTCGGCTACGAAAAATGCCTGTTACCTGATGAAACGCTTTATTACCCCAGTAGTGATTGTGAAGATCGCTCCATCCTGTTTGCCTATCTGGTTCGCAAATTGTTAGGGCTGCAGGTTATTGGTTTGGATTATCCGAATCATATTGCAACAGCCGTTCATTTTCGGTCAAAAATTCCTGGTGCCAGCGTTCTTTACAAGGGGCAGCGCTATGTAATTTGTGATCCCACATATGTCAATGCCGATGCCGGCATGGTAATGCCGGATTTCAAAGGTGTGTCACCAAAAATTATTGAATTCAGATGATGTTGATTTTTAAAATTAAATATAAGGGGTGAACAAATGAAACGGAATGGAATTCTGTTTTTAATCTTTTTTATGATTTCAGGTTTAATGGCACAAGAACCACTGGGTAAAGTTACCTTTCCTATCGGCAAAAATTTTTTACAACATCCAGGCGATGTGCAGTGGAATCCGGTCAAATATAAGATGCCGGTTTTGGAAAAAGACCGGCTTAAAACGGGCAAACAGTCGCGTTGCGAAGTTACCTTCCGTAACAAGAAAGTAATGCGTATCGGCGAAAATTCCATTGTTAAAATAACGAAAGACAAAATGGGCGGAGAAAAGGTGGAAATGAGTCGTGGCCGTGCCTGGATCAGTCTGTTCCTAAAGGGCATTGCTTCGTTGACGGTCAAAACCCCAACCTCGGTTTGTGCCGTTCGTGGAACGGTTTACCGGCTGGAAAGCGATTCCAATAAAACAACTTACCGCTGCTATGAAGGTGCGCTGGAAATTACGCCTTTTAAAAAAGATCGTTCCGGCCTGGCAGATACTTCTCTTACACTGGGCGCAGGTGAAGAATTGATATTGATTATGAATTTTGAAGAATACAAAAAACAGCAGGAGAAAGAGTTTAAAGAATTTAAGCAAAAGGAGATGGAAGAATTCGAACAATTCATGAAAAAAGATCAACAGGAATTTGAGGACATGGTGGCCAAAGACCTGGCTGAGTTCAAGCAGATGCAGGGCGTGGCTTATAAGGCAGGCAAATTTGATCTCCAGGAGGATGCCAATTCTGACTGGGTGCAATGGAATAAAGAAAGAGACCGCCTGTTGCAGGAGAGCGGTGAATGATGAAAATTTTAACCTGGCTGCTTGCTGCGTTATTGTTGTTCGTGGCCTGTAAAAAGCAGGAGACGGAACAGAAGGAACAACAAAACGTAACCGAAGATTCCCTGCTCATTAAAAGTGAAAATGCCCCGGACTGGGCGCTTAATTTGCCACAACAAGAAGGCTATGTCTACGCCATTGGTCAGGCTACTTCCAGTCGGCCGGAAATAGCCCGACGTAAGGCCATGCTCAATGCCCGGGTTAAATTGGCAGAAAAATTGAGTCAACAGGGCGACAGCCTGAATACCCTTTTACGCTGGAGTAAAATTAAAGAAGAGAAACAGGTAAAACAGGGGAATCGCTGGCAGAGTTTTGTACTCATGGAAGTGCCGGTGAAGGGCGAAAAAGCCAATT
>CAYNLJ010000020.1:0-13856 GCA_964398005.1 uncultured Caldithrix sp.
ATTTCAATAGAACCATCTTTTTCGATTTTACAAACGATCCGCTTTTTAAGGTGTAAACATACAATCCGGAGGCAACCGGTTTTCCTGTGGAGCTCTTTCCATCCCAGACCACTTCATTCAGCCCGCTTTTTAGGTCTTTTAAATCCATTGTTTTTATTTTTTGACCAAGAATGTTGTAAATCGTAAGAGTGGCCTCTCCTGGTTCCGGAATTGTAAAGGCAATGGTGGTTTGTTGATTGAAAGGATTGGGATAATTCTGTTTTAATGAATACCCTTCTGGTATTTGACTGGGATCTTTATCAGAGGCTGAGATGAACAATACTCCATAAACCGGAATGGTTACTACACTGTCCATAGCAGTACCGGTAATTAAATTGGTAAGGGAATAAATTTTCCCTTCCTTCAATGAAATGGCTATGGTTGCTGGGGATTTTCCTAAATTCACAACCGAAGCCACGTATTTACCATCTGTGGTTTTTACCGATTGCCAGGTACAGGTTTTTTTAGAACTATTCAATTCGGTAATACGTAGCTGTGGTAATTCACCGGCAACCTGAGAGAGGGCGGTTTGACTGATGGAGGCCACATCATTTTGACGAATAATATTACCAGAAAGCTGCCGGGAAAAGGTACGCCCATACTCATCTTTTTTAAAGCTTACCTCATCCATTATTACTGTGCCGCCGTTATTTAAGTATTGCTGCAAGGCATCAAATTCGGCCTGGGTTACATATTCGCTTTGGTAAACCGCAATTACCTGCCAGTCATAAATATTCTGTTTCTTAATGATATTTGCCGTTGCAAATCCTAACGGGATGCCTTCAAAGAACATGGATTCGTACAAATCAAAAATCTCATCCATATAATTGGTTTTATTGAGAGCAGAAGTTTCCGAATAAAATATGCGAATGGGCTTTTTCTGCCGTTGCATGGTCATAATTTCTTCACTGTACGAATTCAGGTCCATCAACGTGGCATGCAGTTCGTAAGTAACACGAGGTTGTTGGTTGTTTGAACCTGCATAAGCATTGGAAACCGGCGTTTTAACTGAACCATCTTCCCTTCTTGGCCAGTACCAGGTTTGGCTAACCGTTAAGCCATGCATATGAGCCAACCAGTAAACAGCACGAACATAAGCCGGATTCATGTAAAGATCTCTTGAACGGGCATGTGAAAGAAAATGGGATTCTGAATTAAAAATAATTTTATTGGGTCCAACAGATTTCAGGAAATCATAGCTCATCGCCAGTTCACGCCAATCAAAGCTGTAGTTTTCTTCCCATTCTTCAGCAGCTCCCCACAAACGATTGTAGGTAGCGGCTGCATCGTTTCCCAAAATATCACTCATGTCAGACAATGCTTCAAAATCGATGCCATGCCCGCGTTGGTTATCGGCCCAAAGCCTTGGCATAATTTTAAGGTGAACTTTAGCGTTGGCATCCTTCTTTTTAATTCGGTCCGTTAAAAATTTGAACCAATCCGTTACACGATCATTATTAAATGCCTGCCAATCATACCATTGTGGGGTACCAATTAAACTTTCAGAAATTGGAATCTCTAAATTTACTTCATCAAAGGAATTAAAGGATGTTCCCCACAAAGCATTAAGATTATCAATCGATTTATGCTTATTTTTCAGCCAGGTTTTAAATTTACGCATTGTGTGTTCAGAAACAGGCCCACTGGCCCAATTGAGTTGTCCATTGGTCTTTTTTGTTGTAAAAAAATGAGGTTCATTACAAAGCATGTAACCAAGTTCTGCATATTTTTTATTGGCCATTAAAGGAACGGTGCCATCAAGCAGGGAGCCCATCATAATACGTGCTCCCGGATTGTCAATATCATATTCCGTGAATCGAACACCTTCCCCCAAATTGAAGTCCGGGCCATAAAGGTCTTTGGCCCATTGCGGCGCCTTTTTATGGCTGATGAAAATAAAGCCAATATTTCCCGACGGCTTCGAGGACAATTCCGAAATTACAGATGTATTAATAGTTCCATTTTGGTCTAATACATCATTTGGTTTAATAAGATAACCGTCATTATCTCCAAAAAATTCAGTCAGTTCCGGAATTTTGGGCATCCAGGTGTAAAATCCTAAAAAGACCGGCCGGCCATTAAACGTTAACTGATCTCCTTCCAATGAGACTTTTGACCAATCAATTTCAGGAATTGGCTTTCTCTGATACGTTCCATCTATTAATTTGTTGATAAAAACAATGGAAGAATCCAATAATTTGATTACGTCTCTCCGTTCAAAATCAGGAAGTTTTTGAGCTAATTGTTCAGAGGTAAGATTGTACAATCTGGCCAAAGCAGGATATTTTTGGAAATAACTTGCATTTAAAGCGATATTTTGTTCGTCCCAGTCTGCATATTTTAGAAAAATTTCTGCTGTACGTATGGCCAGTTTTTCTTTTTTAACTTCAATCCCTTTTCGTTCCGCGGTCTGGACCAAAGATTGAAGCATCTCTATTTTGCTTTTGGCGGAATCAGCCAAAGTTTGCGCCTGCAGGCTATTGGTTAAGGTTGCAGACAAAAAAAAGAAAAAAAGAATTTTCAGTGGCTTCATTCTTCCCCTTCATTCAAAGTTTAAAATTCTACAAGATTTTTTAAAAAGCCCTTCCTGCTTAAGTATTAATACAGGAAGGGCTGGATTCATTAAAAATCTGGCGCAGGCGGTTTACGGAAATTATCATATCGGCGATGTGACCACTCTTCTTCCTGACGTCGCAGCATAAACATCGGACGTTCGAGCGTAAGCTCCCAATGGAACAACTTTTTGTAAAGTTCTTTCACTTTTTCGGGATACCTGGAAGCCAGGTTATTTTGTTCAGAAACATCTTCTTCGATATTGAATAATTCAGCGGGCCGGTCGGCATAAACCAATAGTTTCCAATCACCATCGCGAATGGCACCACGACATTCCATTTTCCAGCAGAGCGTTTGATGTGGACGTCCTTGTTTTTCGCCCTTTAAATAGGGAATCAGATTTACGCCATCCAATCCTTCAATTTTACTGGCATCACCACCGGCTGCCTCTACGAATGTGGGCAGTAAATCCAGCGTTGAGACCGGTTTATCATAGACCTTACCCGCCGGAAGCATTGCCGGCCAACTGATAATACCGGGCACACGAATGCCCCCTTCTAACTGCGTGCCTTTCGTTCCGGCCAGGGGATAGTTATTGGCAGCGGTTACGCCGGTGGGGCCGCCGTTATCATTGGAAAATACAATGATCGTGTTCTCAAAAAGATTCAGTTCTTTTAATTTATTAATAATCTGTCCACAGGCACGGTCCAGGGAAAGCGTCATTTGAGCTAAGGTGCGGCGTCTTCCTGATAATTCCGGAAAAGCATCTTTGTCCTGTGGATCTATTTCCATTGGACGGTGAACCGCATTAAAAGCCACATAGGCAAAAAATGGCTGGTTTTTGTTCCTTTCAATGAAATCGCAGGTTTCGTTCGCTATAACATTCGTAAAATACTCTTTAGGTTCTTCAAAGTGCCCTAAACCGCGTTCCATTCTCTCACCTAAGCCTACTTTTTCGGGATCAGGATAAGCGAAATAGCTCCTTGCGCCACCGCGAAATCCATAAAATTCGTCAAAGCCGCGCTTGGTAGGATGATAGCGATCCGCAATCCCCAGATGCCATTTTCCAAAAGCAGCTGTCCGATAACCTAACTGCTTCAGAAAATCGGCCATGGTAGGTATGTCCGTCGGTACGCCCATTTCAGCGCCCAGATACTTACTGTTTTTACTCATAATTCCGGGCACATTATTTTCTTCAAAACCGAAACGTTGCTGGTAGCGACCTGTCATTAATCCGGCACGCGAAGGCCCACAAACTGAGGCGGTAACATACATCTGTGAAAATTTAATTCCCGATTGTACTAAACGGTCCAGGTTTGGCGTTTTAAAATAAGGACTGCCCTGGAATCCAAAGTCATGGTAGCCGGCATCGTCGGCAAAAAGAAGAACAATATTTGGCCTGCGTTTTTCGGTTCCGGAAAGCAGTGAAGCAGGGTTGCCCAACGCCATGCCTAATACCCCTAACCCGGCGGTTTTAATAAAGGATCGTCTGCTAACTGACATTTTTTTCTCCTTTTTGTAAAATAGATTTTTTAATTGGAATTAATTACCAAACTACAGGTAAAAAGACCGTCATTTCTGCCATGCCCCTATTACTCCAGGCAAAATAGGGCACAAAAATCGTTTCGTACGGTGTCCATTGTGGTCTTTCCACTGGTCGGTAAAGCCCCTGACCTTTGTCTTTTCGTAACAGAACAGTGCCCTTAACGACGGTAACACCACCTAAGAAGTCAGGCCTGTGTTCGGCTTCTAATTTTTTTCCTGCATCTAAATAAACATCGAGGATGCTTGTGCCTTTGGGTAAATCAGGTGTTTCGATGCAATACACAATGGGCCCACGTTTTATGGCCACCTGATTGCGCGCCTCTTCTACACGGGGATGCGCTTCAATCAATTTTACTTCCATGGGCAGTTCCAGAGTGATGACGTCACCCGGTTTCCAGGCACGTTCAAGTTTTGCGTATTTACCTGGTACAACTTCAGTCTCTACTTCCTGTCCGTTAATTGTTAGTTTAGCGCTTGAAGCCCAACCAGGAATGCGCAACCAGATTTCAAATGGTTCTTCTTTACACTCTTCTATGCGCACATTGATAACACCCTGCCAGGGGTAATCCGTTTCCTGAACCAGTTTTATTTTTGAACCATCCAGTAGGTGGCTGTCTAACTGATTACCACCATAAAGATTAATGACCACCCCGTTTTCAATCATCGAATAAACCCAACCTGAAAGCTGGGCAATCGTTCGCACCAGATTTGGCGGACAGCAAAAACATTCCAGGTACGGTTCACGATCGGGCGTTTCGGTAACATCCTTATGGGCGTTGTAATCCATAGCGTTGTAAATCATACGTAAAGGATTGGAATAAAAATAGCGTTTGCCATCCAGACTAATGCCGGAAATTGCGCTGTTGTAAAGTACCAGCTCAGCAATATCCATGTATTTGGATTCGGCATGGATATTCATTAAACGGTAATTAAACATGGCATTGGCAATATTGGCGCAGGTTTCATTATAGGCTGTCAGATTGGGCAACATGTAATTATCAATAAATCCTTCTTCGATGGGATCCCGATTGTGGGAAACGCCATAATGCGCCTGACCTACCGCACCGGTTACATACATTTTCTGTTCGGTAATATTTTTCCAAATTCGGTCCAGAGCATCAATCAAAGCCTGTTCACCGGTTTCGGCATAAACATCTGCCGCACCACAGTAATAATAAAGCGCTAAAACGGCATGGCCCACAGCCTGTGTTTCCTCGCGCAAAGGCGTCCGTTCCTGAACCATATCACCAATGGGATAGCCTTCTGTAGTGATGTGGTGTTCTACTTTGTATTTTCCCCTTCGGTTAATAAAGCGCTCGGCCAGGGCCAGATATTTTCTGTTACCTGTGGTACGGTACAATTCCACCAGGCCCATAATTTGCGTTTGGTTAAAGCCAAAACGGCCAAAATGCTTTGTTTCCGGATAAAAAATGGTGTACAGCAAATCGGCCTGTTTGATAGCAATATCCAAAAAGTTGCGTTTGCCGGTCAGACGGTAATGAATGCAGGCCGCTGTTAAAAGATGCCCGGTGTTGTACATTTCATGGTACTTGCGATTCTCATAGCGGTCGACATCTTCCCGTAATTGAATTTGAGTTTGCAAATAACCATCTTCTTCCTGGGCTTTGCCGATAATGCGGATATATTCATCAAGCTGTTCAAGGATTTTCTCATCTTTGGTTTGGGCGTAAACGTAAGTTTTGGCTTCGAGGAATTTGTAAAAATCACCATCGTGCCAGTACATGCCCTGGTGTTCGCCTTCCATTTCCCCGGCTGCAATTTTGAAGTTATTCAAGGCATGGCCGATATCTCCCGTAAGCAGTTCTTCCATGTAAGGTACCATGGAATCCTTACAAACCTTAAACTTTTCCGCCCAAAATCCTTGCGTCCATTGGCTATCGCCCATGTTGATATTACGGACCTTAACATTTGGACTTTCGGAATTGTTAACGATGGCCTTCTTATGTTTAAATTTGCTTTGCATCTTGTACCACACCTTTCTTTTTTTTAACTAGTCCATTCCACCATTTTACCAATTCGTAATCATTAATTAAGAAACTCTTTATGATTAACAAAAAATTGTTCCAATTTTCTGTGTTCCTGTTCGTTTAACTTTTGTTTTTTCAAAAACCAGTACGCTCTTCGGGCAATGAAAATATTGTCATTTTTAAGCTGCTCAAATATTTGTCTGACTAACTCTGGTTGTTCAATATGGTAATCTTCAAAAATATTCAGCAGCAGATTAAACTCCTGATAGGTTATTCCCGGCAAAATCTGCTTAAAGACCTTTGTCCAATCAATATCCGGTAAACTGTTTTTATTGGATTCAATAGCATGCAGAACCTTTACCCTTAAAACATGATTGTTCTGCATCAGCAATTGCTCCAGCAGTGATTTTTTAATTTTAGTCGGGGCGTTCAGAACATATTCTGTTATCAGATTCATTAAGTTCACTTGCTTTGTTGAAGCACACTCCAGCACGGTGCGAACAGCCTCAGCGGAATATTTTTTCCGCCTGATTAATTCATGCAAAGCAGCGGGAGCATATTTGTCGTCTTTTTTTAGTAACCATTTTAACAACTCGTTCTCGCTTTTGGAATGTAATGTAATTTTAGCAATTACTGTATCTACTCCACAATGTACCCAATGCCAGAGTGTGTAGGAAGTCCAAACAGCCCCCGGGACAAAATCATCTTTTGAAAGGGCGAATGCTGTTGCACCTGTTACGCCATCCACAGCTTTACTTTTGTTTGGAACTACCAACTGTTCTTTTTTCAGCCATCGCAAAGACGAATGGCGTTTTTTAAGAATGTAATGTAGTTTTTTGTAATCCTCGCCGGTGAATTTTTTACCGCCTTCTTTTTCCAGTTCAACGCCAGGTGGTAGTTCTATTTTCATGAATTCTCCAAGTTCATCCCAGATGATGCGAACAGTATCGATCCGACAAACCGTATCTCCACAAACGACCGAAGGTACCTCCATGTAAAAGTGCGGAGGCTCTTCGTGACTACGTTGCAACAGGCATTTAATCTTTTCATCTACAGACACTCCCGGGTGCTTTACAAACACCGGATAAGTTAGTTTAACCTCTTGTCCCCAACACACATTCTGCAATATTAAAGCTGCAAAAGCAGCAATCCAAAACATTCTCATGATTCGTAGCATCTTATTTCAAACAACTTAACATGCTTGTGCCCATAGGTCTCTTTTAATCGAATTTTTATGGCAGAAGTCTTAACCGGTTCAAAACGGAATTTAATTAATCGTGTCCTGTTTTTTTCTATGGAACCTACCGTTTGCCACTGACCATTGAGTCGTACATCCAGTTCCAGGGATTTTACCATTTCGGGCGGGACGGTATTGCAAAAAAGCTGGTCGTTTCTTCCATCCTTACGCAACATGATGTTGCGATGCAGATTGGTGTCGCACTTTAGCTCCACTACAGAAAGGTGTATCGGTTTTTCCCACTCCATTTGGATTTCTGCCGGCAGGCCGTCTGATTGCCAGTGATGAATTTCTCCCTCAAAATCTCTGGACCAGCCGTCCGTAAGTAGCTCTGCCCTACCTGATGATGTCGATGAAGCAAAAATGACATTTGCTTTTCGGGCAAGGTCTTTTCCATCTCTGGCTGGTCGATTTGGGATAAAAACATCGTCACGGATCAGTTGTTCCTGTAATTCATCCACATACTTCTTCCCCAGTTCCCTCGGTAAAACATTCTTTTTTAAGCATAGTGCCGCTGCTGTGCCTGCAGCCTGTCCCATAAGTGCACAGGTGGCCATGACTCTGGTTGAAGACAGCGCAATATGCGTTTGACTGATATTTCTGCCGGCAAAAAGCAGATTGGGAATGTTTTTCGAATAAAGACAGCGGAATGGAATTTCATATACGCGTTCAAAAAATTGATGAAAATAGCTTGGTGGTTCTTTTAAATTTTCAATACCACCCGGATTATGTTCGTCGAGGGGCCAGCCCCCATAGGCCACCGCATCAGGAAAATGCCGGTATTCGGTAAGGTCTCGTTCGGATAAAATATAATCGCCTATGAACCTGCGCGATTCCCGTCTGCCAGGCAACGAGCAAACCCAATCCAGAGCGTAGGTTTCAGCCTCAGGAAATTTTCCCGAATTTTTAATATAATCCCACACCCCATAGGCATAGCCCATCAGCTTGTGGCGGTTTTCTTCAAAATCTGCGATAATATCGTCATCACTGCCAACTTCCACCCACCAAATTCCTTCCTGAAAAGGTCTTAGTTTTCGTTTTGGATGGGCTTTTTCCGCGTCAAATTTTATGGTAAATGCAGGTGGTTCAAACGGCATTGGTTTACCCATGTCTTTTGCCGACAAAAGAATAGTTGCCCCCATTTGCCAGCCATCGGCTTCTTTTGGAGCATATTTCTCATTGAATTCTGAAGACGCTTCCCGCCCCGTCCGATAAAGGGCTCCTGCTGTTGCAGCAAGCAAGCCATCACCAGAACAATCGACAAACAGATTGGCTTTAATGGTAATTTCTGTTTCAGTTGTTGATTGCCAACAGAGAGCTGCTTTAATTTTTGAGCCGGACATTTGGGCATGGATGGCCTGTGTATTAAGCATTAAGGTTAGGTTTGGCTCTTTCGTAACAAAATCATACAAAACATGGTCCCAAACCGGGAACGATTCCTGTGGATTATAAAAGCGGTTTGCCAGTTGTAGTTCTTCGATTATTCCTGTTTCTCTTTCCGGTGGTCTGTTCTTAAGATTGTCGGCTCCATGAATAATAACTCTGATTTCACTAGAACTATTGCCGCCAAGAACCGGTCGGTCCTGAACCAATACAGTTTTTGTTCCATTTCGGGCCGCAGCCACAGCCGCACATATGCCGGCTAGCCCGCCACCAAGCACCGCTACATCATATTCTATCGTTTTTTTTCTAATGGGAAGCCGCTTCCCTTTATTTCCCATCTGCTGCCATTGATCGTTGCTACGGTCCGTTACAATATCTGCACTTTCTAAAGAATTTCCAGGTAATACCCCAGCTACTAATGCGGAAGTGGCACCTGCTTTCAGAAATTCTCTTCTTTTCATCTAATTTATTTCCTGATTACAATTTTTTTTTAATCTATCCCAATACTCTCTTGCGTTGATTTAAGCATGCAAAGTTAGTATCTCAATGTCATTTGATACCGCACCGGTCCATTCAATAATTAAATTTTTACTTCCCTTCGGTCTTAGCTTCAAGTAATAATACTCCATTGGATTTTAGCTCAAAATTTGAACCCAGTACTTTACCCGTTAACAGATCTGTGCAAATCAATTTGTCGCCATTTCTTAAAGACGTTTTAAGCTTTGCCTTATTTTTCCCTAAATTTAGAATATTTATCAAGTACCCCTCAGCTTTAGGATTTTTTACGACACGCCAGGTACAAGTCTTATAAGCATGGCCATTTAATTCTTCTAATACAACTTCCGGTAAGCTACGGGAAATTAAAGAAAGCGATTTTCTTTTCAGTTCGGAAATTTGAAACGGCTCCTTCATTAATACTAAAGTACCATTACCTGGTTCAAGCTTTTGTTTCCTTTTATGCCCGTATTCATTCTTAATCAAACTTTGACTATCGATAATGACCGTACCTCCGGAATCAAGATAGGACTGAAGCGCTTTAAATTCACTATCAGTAACAAAATCGGTGTTATAAACAATTATTAAATCCCAATCATTGTTATTTTGCTTTTTTATTATTTTTTCAGTAGCAAACCCTAATGGAAATCCTTCAAAATACAAGGATTCGTACAACGCGGTTATCGTATCCATGTAGTTATGTTTGTTAATGGCAGAGGTTTCAGAATAAAAGATACGAATTGGTCTTCTTTGCTTACGTAAAGCAATGATTTCTTCAGAAACACTGTTCAAGTCCATCATAACTTGTGTGATTTCATTAACTGTTTGTGGTTGCATATTTGCAGAACCAGCATAGGAACCCGCTAAAGCAGGATCGAAGAAATTCAGATCGCCTTCCAATCGATCTTCCGGAGATCCATCCGGGTCCCGTGCCCAAAACCAGGTTAAACCGGCATCCATGCCTTGCAAGGTTGCTAACCAATAAACATTTCTGACATATTCTGGCGATGTATTTAAATCCCGCCAGCGGGAGGTTGAAATAAAATGCACTTCTGAGTTAACATGAATTTTATCGGGAGCCACGGATTCCAGGAAATCATAAGATAAGCTTAACTCCTGCCATAAATAGGCATAACGTTTTTCCCACTCTTCCTGCTTATTAGTTCGTAAATTTCTACCGGCTCTTGCCTGTGCATCATCTCCGACCATGGTGGTTAATTCAGATAATGCTTCAAAATCAATTCCATGAGATCGTTCATTTTCGGTAAACATCCTTGGCATAATCTTAATATGAGTTTGAGCATCCTCATTAACGCTATGTAATTCGTTCTGCAAAAAAGAAAACCAATCAATAACTCTATCCATATTAAAACGACACCAGTCGTACCAAACCGGCGTTCCTCTGGTGTTTCCAGGAATGGGAATATGAATCGTTACTTCGCTAAAATTATTGAATGTACTATGCCAGTTGAGATTTAAACTATCTACATTATTATCGTATTTTTGGGCTAACCAGGCCTGGAATTTTTTTAGTGTGTATGAAGAAATGGAATTCATCTCCTTAAACTTATGCGTCCAATGCCCTTCAACCGAAAACCAATGTGGCTCATTAGAAAAAATAAAACCTAATTGAATATATTTTTTACCTTTTGTCATTTGCGCAACTTTTCTAATAATCCGTCTCCAGACGTCCCTCATTAAGGGATTATCGATATCAAAACCTGTAAAGAGAGAACGGCCTTTGGTGACTTCCGGCTCTTCTTCAAGTATCCATTCTGGCACACCTGAATTCCAAAACAATAAGAAACCGATATTTGTGTTGGGAATTTCTCTAATCAATTCTAATCTTGCTTCATCAAAGGTTCTATCCTTTTTAAGCAGAAAGGGATTAACGGCTCTATCCTGATCAACTTTGTATAACCGGCTTCCACCATGATATATGGCGCCCAGATAATCATTGTAAACTCTGGTATCTGTCAGAGGAATACCGACTGATTTGGAAAAGTAATCATATAAGAAAACAGGTTTGCCATTACATAAAAACATATTTTCACCGACAATGATATCCCCCCATTCCAGTTTAGGGACAGGTCTCCGTTTAATTCTTCCATTTAGGACATTTTGCAATGTCTCTATCCCTTTATCCAGCATATCTATTACTTTTTGCCTTTCAAAATCTGGGAGTTCTTCTGCAGCCTGAAATTTATTTTCACGATACGGTAAATAAGCGTCAAATAAACGTACAATTGTTTCTTTATTAGTTTCATCCCAATCCGCAAATTTAAGGAATTCCCTGGAAAACCACAGTAGTGCTTCTTCGCGCGTTACGTCAATTGATTTGTTTCGTGCTTCCTCCATCAATGTTTCAAGTGTTTCAATTTTTAATTGGGATATATTTTTAAGCTGTGCTAATCCAATATTGGTCAATAGAAGGCACGAAAGCACAAATTTAATAAACTTTTGCATAATATTTATTTTTCCTGTTTAGAACGATTTTAATTCTACATTTTTGATCCAAATTCTACCATCTGATTAAAACTATGTATTGTACGTTCTTCACTTTCTCCATTTGTCCAGGTTACTTTAACCTTTACTGGCTTCGTACATTTGCCCAACCCAAAATGCACGAATTGGTTACATCCTTGCGAATAGGCAGCGCCCGTTGAGCCGATGCGCCTTGTTTGTGTTCCATAGCAACTGCTTACTTTAACTAAGGCTCCCAAAGCACTCGCCTTTCCGGATTTGGAATAGCCCACTTTCACAATCAGGTACTGACTTTCAGGAGAACTTTCCATCAAATTTTTAAAAAGATGCCACTTGCCACGCTCATTTCCCACCAGGATATCTACTTTCCCATCCTTATCATAATCCAATGTTTCCACCCCAAGACCAATCGCTCCCAATTCGCTGGAAACAAGCTTGTGCTCCGTTACCCTCTTAAAAGTTGATTTACCAGTATTCAAAAATACAATCAATTTATTGTGGTGAATCAAATCACCTCTGGGCACCACCACTAAATCCTGCCAGCCATTGTTATCCAAATCGGCCACAGCTGCACATTTCGTATGTTCTTCAAAAAAAAGTTCAGCCTTTTTAGTAGCATCCACAAATTTTTCGCCATTATTCTTTAGCAATACATCAGACAAACCTTTTGAATGATTATAGGCGGGATATTCTTTTACCCCATGAACCACAGCCGTGATTGGGCCCCAGGTATCTGTAACCAAACGCCAGGCCCTGTTGCCCACAAAGCCGATATAAGTTCCCCTGTTCGTAAGCACATCAGGGAAGCCCAGAGCATCACTGTTTACAATACGCAAATCCTTACCGGAATGTGTTTCTCCGGGGAATTCATATTTGTAGCCAGATTCGCCAAGGTAAATATTTTTGTGCGGCCATTGCGTATGGAAGTTTTCTATTTCCAAAACATCTCCTACAATCAGGTCTTGCGGTTCAAACTTACCGCGTTTAGAAAAGAAGCCCCAGGTTTGGCTTTCACTGTCATAAAATGTTTCACCAATCTCAAAATCTTTACCTCTGGTAAAATACAGGTCAAAATCGCCGTCGTTATCATAATCCATTTCAACAATGCTGGTTACATTTTCTATTTTGTACGGGAAAATTTTATCGGTGACCTCGGTGTAGGTTAAATCGCCACGCCCCTGATAAGCTTTTACCGGACCGTTACCGTAAAGCAAAAGATCCAGAACACCATCGTTATTAAAATCAGTTACCAATGTTTTTTGCCCATTGGCTTTTACGGGCGGGAGCAGAGACACAACAAACAGCTGACCGCTTCCTTTGTTCTCGTAAATATAATTTTCACTCTTCCCCTTTTTTTCAGCGGAAGGGAAAGCAAAATCCAATAAATCCAGATCACCGTCATTATCGGCATCCAGAAATTTGACCGTTCGCCCACGCATGTACATTAATGGTGGATTAAAATTATTTATCTCACTGAAATTGCGTTTCTTGTCCACCTGAAAGACCTTGGCGTTACGGGCATTACTGCCGGCCCCACCTCCCCGGGAAATAATGAATTCCATTCGGCCATCCAGATTAAAATCACCAACCGAAATCCCATGCATATCTCCCATAATCACATCATAGGGCTTGGCGAACTTTCCCTGGTTGTTCCAGCAGATAAAAACACTGTAACCATGGTCGTTCAAAATTAGGTCCACATAGCCATCCTGATCTAAATCTGCAACAATGGGCGCATCCCATTTGCGCATGTTTTTGTCAATGCCCGGTAAATCTTTATTTCTTTCTTCAAAGGAAATGTTAGCATTCGGTTGAGCAAAACTGATGTTCATAAAGATGAGCAGTTGCAGAAAATAAAAAAGAAATAATTTTGATACCTGAACCATTTTTTTATGAAATATTATCATTCTAAGATTCATTTTATGTAAGCCCCTAATTTCTCGTTCAGGAACAATATGTTTAAATTATTTTAAGCCAAATGCACTTCGGCAGGCCACAATTTAAATCCCGCTTACTTAAATGTTCTATTGTTTATTTTTGAACTTATCTTTCACCAACCCCTCTTGACTCCCTCTCCCAATTCTGGGAGAAGGAGTTCGGAGGAGGGGAATTCGACAGATTGTCTTTTTAAA
>CAYNLJ010000021.1:0-13240 GCA_964398005.1 uncultured Caldithrix sp.
CTCTAATCCTGTCCAATAATGTCATCGATTTCTAAATCAGCGCACAGGTACAACCAGACGGGGCTGTTCAAAGACCGACAGGAAGGACAAAGGATGAAGACTGAAATGACATTTCACGACTAATTTGAGTTAATTTTTTGTACTATTATTGAAGCTTTGCCAGAACAAAAAAGCCTGCCCTTAAGGTTTAAGAGCAGGCTTGCATCAAATATTTTAGCATCACTTTAGAATTTTCGTACGTGCGGGCTTTGTTTCATTTTATTTAAAGAATCAACCACTGTTGCAATTAATGCCTCATTGTAAACCACATCGTATTCTTTGCGCAATTTATCTGTTAGTTCATCCTTGTACTCTTTGGCTCTCTGGGCCATCAGACGATTACGGACGAAGCGTTTCACCTTTTCGAATTCCTGATTATTCCATTCCTGTTTGTGTTGATCGTAATAGGCTTTTAATTCCTCATCCGTCAATTTAATTTGATCATTCACCAGACGCTTTAAAGCTTCACGTTCCAACTTTTGAATGCGCATGCGATCATAAATGTATTTGAACTGTTCATCCTCCAACAGTCCCCGGGCCACCGCATCGGCGTACATCAAATGACCAATAACCAGCGTTTTAATATGGTTTTCGATCTCATCGTCATAGCGCAAGGGCACTCTACTGGCGGCATTGGAACTATTGTAGGTCTTAACAAATTCCAGTAAGGTAAACTTGCCACCATCATAGGTAACCAGCGCTTCTTGTTGTTTGTCTTTGGGAATGGCTTCAACTTTTAATTGTCCAACCCGATCCAACGGCACAAACGCCTTCTTAATGTACGGGAACAGGTCTTTGTTTACCTGGTAATGATATTTAATAAATAAACTGTCGATATAGTTATTACGAATCACATTCATTTTGAACTGCTGCAGGCGTTGTTTCAATTGAGCACGCATCTGGTCTAAAGGTTTCTTTTCAATGGGCTTCTTTTTGTCGATTTTAACAATGCTGTACCAACCGGAAAGATAAATCGGTTTTGATATCTGACCCTCTTTAAGACTAAAAATAGCTTTTTCAAATTCTGGGTCAAGGCTGCCCGGCTGTATGTAATTACGGACTTCGCCACCGTGTTCATAGGTATGAATGTCGAGGGAATAATTCTGAGCGATTTGTGCAAAATCAGCACCTCGTTTCAGTGCCTGATACAAAGAATCGGCCAAGTGCTTGGAACTTACCCTTAAATAGGAAATTTTAACCATATAATTACTTTTATCATAAAGTTCTTTTATTTCCTGTTCACTCACTTCAACAGATGAGGGAATGACTTTGCGGTATAAGGGCCCATTCATTCCGGTCATGGCGCGTCTTTTTAAACGTTCAAGGTCATCCTTGATTTCTTTTTCATTTTCAATACCCTCGTCAATCACTTTATTGACCAGCAGATAATTTTTTACAAAATATTCATCAATAAATTTAACCACATCATCACGAGTAATCGATTTAGCCTGGGCAAAATCCTTGCTTAAGCGAAAGCGGTTAATAAACACTTGTTTGTCCAAATTTAATTTCCCCACCTGAACCAGATCACGTTCAGGATTAGCTATCTCTGTCTTTTTACAGGAAACAAGCATCAATACAAAGATCATTAAAAGACTGATAGTAATACGCATTACGACTCCTTAAAATTTAATTTCAACTACAATTGATTAATTTAGTAATTCTAATGAAACAAATCTATTTTTTTTCAAGAAAAAAATTAACCTGTCATGATTCCATTAAATGCAGGAATTGGAAAAAATATCCCTCCATCGGGTGAACAATCAAAAATAGATTGTGGAAAAGACAAAAATTGTAGCCTGCCCTGAAAATTATTTCGATTTGACTCAAAAAAACAGTGGAAATGAAATTAAAGCAATTAAGCCAAACTCAGGCTGTTCTTAAACTTTCAAATCCTGCTTAAAAGGATAATATTAGTCAAACTGATTCAAACAAACGGAACCCACGGATCGAATCTGTAAAACAGAAACACTGTCTTTGCCAAAAACAGGTTCTATTACCTTTTTGTAAGCATCAATAGATTCAGTCGGTAAAAATGCCTGAATGGTGCCAGCGAATCCTCCTCCATGTACTCTGCAGGCGCCCTGCCCTAATTTTTCGATAAAGTTCTCACTAAGCGCCAGAGCCAGTGACAAACTTTGAGATTCCGGCATTTTGGTAGTAAAAATATTCTGCAAGTACTTAAAGGAAGAATCGCCAGACGTCTTTACTAAATTAAGAAACTTATCAAAATCATTATTTTGCAGAGCTATGAATTGTGACCAAACCCTTTCATTCTCCAGCAAAAAATGATACGTGCGTAAAATGGCCCGATCGCTAACTTTTTGACGTAGTTGTGGTAGTTTATTGATAAAATCATCTAATTCAACTTGACGGAGATACTCTTTGCCGAACAAACCGGCCACCTGCCTCATGTCCTGTGGAATGGAGGCGTAGTCATCTGTTAAGTCCGCATGGCTGCCTCCTGTGTTAACCACAAGTAATCGATAATTAAATTTTTGCAGATCAACAGGCAGGGTTTTAAATTTTGGCTTCTCAGGGTTTTCAAAATCAATAAACAGCATTCCACCAATCGAACAAGCCATTTGATCCATGAGCCCGCAGGGTTTACCAAAATAATGGTTCTCTGCAAATTGTCCAATTTGAGCAATTATTTCAGGTTTAACTGTTGCTCCATTGTAAATGTGATTTAGAATCGTACCGATTAAAACCTCTATAGTTGCCGAGGAACTTAATCCGGAACCCGGTAACACCCAACTATCGAGGAAGGCTTTAAAACCTCCAATGGCAAATCCCAGTTCTTTAAATCGTGCGGCAATCCCACGGATTAAAGCGGTGGTTGTTCCCTGTTCTTCTGTTTTTGGATTTAGATCAGACAACTCAACAACAAACGGTTGCGGGTAACCTTTGGAAAAGACCGTAATTTTGTTTTGCGGCGTTGGCCTGACCGCGGCAATGGCGTCAAGATTAATACTGGCGGCTAATACCCGACCATGATTATGGTCTGTGTGATTGCCGCCTATTTCACTGCGACCAGGTGTACTGAACCAAAAATTAGCCTCTTCTCCAAATTCCTTTTTAAAAAGGTTAGCGAGGTCTTCATATCTTTGTATTTGTTTTTCTTGCTCTACGGAATCATTTCCGTACAAGGTTGGAATCCAGTCTTTCCAGGTCATGGTTTTTCCCTTTGAATTTTTTGTAATTTAATTAAATATCTGATGCAACCTGCTAAAAGCTATGGCTCAATGCTAACGTTTGCATGATAAAAAAAATAATTATTTATTGCAACTACAAATACTAGGATTTTTAAGCAAATTTGATGTATTGATTTAAAATGTTTAAATTGAGGTAACTTTGAAAATAATCATTGGCGCGTAATCGCCGATAAGGAGGGTTGACATTATGGATAAAGATCATTTGATTGTAGAATACATGCGGATTTATTTTCATTCACACCCGGAAAAGGTACCGGAAAATCCTGATGAAGCTTTTGCACTTTTCCAGAAGATGCATAAAAAATACAAAGCCAAATACATTAATGAATTTAAAGAAAAAAGCGAAAAATACGTTGATCGTTTTTTTGATCAGAAAGATAAGAATAGTTACTATTAAAGTGTGAGTAAGGCAGCGCCTGTTAAGATGAAAAACGTTCCGCTTAGCGCTTTGATATAATTACGTTCTTTCAGTAATACAAAGGCTAACAGGGTACTTACCAGTACCCCTGCTCTTTTAAAAGCGATGACATAGGAAACATAGGTTATCTTTATGGCAAAGAGTTGACACCAGGCCAACGCTGCGCTGATAACGCCTAATAGAACAATAAACAGTTTGGGCTTTGAAAAAATATTTACTTTTTTCTGCTCACTCGAGTTCGACTTACTAAACCATCTTTGAATACTTACAAAAACTCCACCCAGGGCCAGATGAATGGCTGCTCCATACATTTCCGGAGAACTGGCCTTAACCGCAATTTTTTCGACACTGGCCGTGATGCTCCAGATAAAGGCCACCAGAATCATTAACCAGATGCCTTTTTCCCGCCAGTTGATCCATTTCCGCCATTCTTTGAGCTGCCAGTCCTGAGGTAATTGTAAAATAAAGGCACCAAGCACAATTAACCCAATACCTAATGTTTGTAATTTGGTTAATGTTTCCCCCAAGATTAGATAAGAAGTTAAAGTCAAAAATAATGGCGTTAACCCCACATAGGGCATTACAATTGAAACCGGGTAATGCGCAATAGCCCGCAAAAGTAAATGGTAAGCCAGGGTATTTAAGATTAAACTAATGAAAAAAGCGCCCAAAAATGGACGCCATTCAAAATGCCAACGGGTAAAAAAAATTGCAGGAACAAGAAGGATCCCTGCAATCAGAAACAAATTTTTTAAAATAACCGCTTGTGCAAACGATTTAGTTAGTACTTTGAGTAAGATGGACTGGAGTCCAAAAAAGATTCCAGTCAAAATCGCCAGGAGTATCCATAATTCCATTTACGATTTACTTAGTATTGGGATCACCTTGTTTATCGCCTTTGGAAATTTTGCCAAAGGAAACGCCTTTTATTCTGGTGTAGAGTTCTTCCCTGTAAATTTCCACATCTTTGGGCGCATCGATTCCAATCTTTACCTGATTACCACTGATATCAACAACAACAATGCGGATATTATCCCCTATGGTAATGGCTTCGCCCAACCTCCTTGTTAAAACTAGCATATATCCTCCTCCCGTTTGATTCAACTTTTCCAATTTGGCTTCCGTTTTTCTAAAAACGAATTAACCCCTTCCAAGAATTCAGGTGAAGATCTGAATTGGGCATTTATTTTTGATAACTCTTTAATTTCGCTTGAAATTTCCTGATATGTAAAATCAAGAAATAATTTCTTAGTCGTTGCCATTGCCTGTGGCCCATTGGCCACTAAAGCTTTGACAGTCTCCTCCACTCTGAGTTCTATTTCTTCTGACCCAACCAGTTCATTAATCAAGCCATAGTCTAAAGCCTGTCGGGCATCTAAAATTTTACCGGTCAACAATAATTCCCGGGCTTTTCGTTCACCAATTTGTCTTTTTAAGAAAGCTGAAACCAGGGCAGCTACAAACCCGATTTTAACTTCGGGATAGCCAAATATAGCATTCGGCGTGGCAAGAATCAAATCACAAACAGAGGCCAGGCCACAACCTCCTGCCAGAGCAGGGCCTTCAACCACCGCAATCACCGGTTTGGGGAAAGAAAATATTTTTAAAAACAGGTTTCCTAAATTTAAAGAATCTTCCAAATTTTTCTGGTAGTCAAAATTCCGTAATTCTTTCAAATAGGCCAAATCTGCACCACTGCAAAAAGCCTTGCCTTCTCCTTTTAAAATCACCACCCGAATGTTTTTTTCGTTTTGTAAGTTGTCAAAAGCCTGGCTAAGTTCATCTACCATTTGCTTATTTAAAGCATTACGCTTTTCCGGACGATGAAGAATAATTTCTGCAAAATTATTTTTCTGTTTAACAATTATTGTCTGGTAAGTACTCATGTTTGAATCACCCCGGGATTGAAGCGTTCAAATTCAGGAATGTGGCTGACCGCCTGCAATGAAACAATCAAACGGTTTCTCGTCTCTTCGGGCAAAATTAATTCATCAACCCATAATCTGGCAGCGGCATACCTGGGGTCGGTCTGTTCTTCGTAAGTTTGTTTAATATTTTGAAACAAGGCTTCTTTTTCTTCATCGCTCAGCTTTTTACCTGATCGTTCCAGTTGTCGAATCCGCAAATCCAACAAGGTATTGGCGGCCTGTGCTCCCCCCATAACTGCATATTTAGATGTCGGCCAGGAATAAATGAAATTTGGGTCGTAGGCTTTGCCACACATGGCGTAATTTCCTGCGCCATAAGAACCACCGATAATCAGGCTGATTTTGGGCACCACGGAATTGGACACGGCATTCACCATTTTGGCACCAGCCTTGATGATGCCACTTTGTTCAGCCTCCCTTCCTACCATGAATCCATTCACGTCATGAATAAAAAGAAGTGGAATAGTATTCTGGTTACAATCCATAATAAAACGTGCTGCCTTTTCTGCACTTTCGGTGTAAATAACGCCACCAAATTCCGGAGGTTTGCCTTTGCGTTTAATGTGTAATTTTTGATTGGCGACAATTCCTACCGGATAACCGCCAATATGTGCATATCCGCAGACCAGGGTTTGTCCATAGTCCTTTTTGTACTCAACAAATTCAGAATTGTCCACCAAACGGGCAATGATTTCCCGCACATCGTATTCCTGCATAGGGTTAAAAGGCATTATTTTGTAAAGATCGCTAATCGGATATTTGGGATCGGAAGCTTCAACCTTTTTGATGGGGGATGTTTTTGGCTGCCCCATTTGACGTACCAGCTTGCGAATATGTTTAATGGCTGCCGGATCGTTCGGTTCTTTAAAGTCAATCGTTCCGCTAATCTCAGCGTGCATGCTGGCTCCGCCCAATTCTTCGGCTGAAACCACCTGTCCGATCGCGGCTTTTACCAGCGCCGGTCCGCCCAAAAAAAGTCCGCTGCCTTCGGTCATTAAAATGGTATCGGTCATTACCGGAAGATAAGCACCACCAGCGACACACATGCCCATAATCGCAGTAATTTGCGGAATCCCTTTAGCGCTCATCCGGGCATTCAAATAAAACACGCGACCAAAATCGTCCTGATCAGGGAAGACATCTTCCTGCAATGGTAAAAATATCCCGGCAGAGTCTACCAGGTAAATGGTAGGCAGGTGGTTTTTGTAGGCAATGGTCTGGGCACGGATGACCTTTTTGGCCGTCATAGGGAAAAAGGAACCGGCTTTCACTGTTGCATCATTGGCAATTATCATGCAGAGGCGACTTTCAATATAGCCAAGTCCGGCAATAGTACCGGCGGCTGGCGCACCTCCCCACTCTTCATACATCTGATAAGCAACGTAAGTACCTAATTCATAGAAGGTGGAACCAGGATCGATTAAATGTTTAATGCGTTCCCGAGCGGTGAGTCTGTTTTTAGCGTGTTGACGTTCAATGTTTTTGGGGCCCCCACCCAGATGAATGGTCTGTCGTTCTTCAGAAATTCTGGCTTTTTCTTTTTCCCAGTAATCCCTGTTTTCCTGTGATATCTTGGTAGCAAAATTTATTTTAGACTGAATAATATCTCCATTTTCCTGTTTCAAAATACGCTCCTTGTTTGTATAAGATATCACTAAAGTTTCAACTTAAAAATTTTTTTATAAAAAACGCTGTGTCCGTTATCAATTTTTTATCTTTTACCGAAAAGGGTAAAACATGGTTATCAGGGAAATATCCACGATAATAATTTATGGTTTTTGCTAATTGATTTTTCGATAATTTGTCTGTCTTGGTCAGAACAATGATAAAAGGTTTTTCATGGAATTGCAACCAATCAATCATTTGAGCATCTGAGTCCATGATTTCTCTGCGGCTGTCGATTAAGACACAAAGGATTTTTAATAATTCAGATTTCAACAAGTAAGTTTCAATTAGCTGTTGCCATTTCAACCGTTCAGATTTTGGAATTTTGGCAAAACCATAGCCAGGTAAATCCACAAAAAAGTATTTCTGATCCACTAAAAAATAGTTAATACCCCGGGTTTTACCGGGAGATGATGACGTTAAGGCGAGATTTTTTTTACCAAGTAAGGCATTAATTAGAGAGGATTTGCCGACATTGGAACGTCCCAAAAAGGCTACTTCTGGATAGACTGGCTTTAAAATCCTTTCAGCACTTTTTACGGTTGTGTAAAACTCTGCCTGTTTAAATACGGGTTTCATGATTCACCATTGTTAAATGAAAAAAGAGCTCAAAATGAGCCCTTTGCAGATTAGTTATCAAGATGAGGTAATAGTTTATCGAGGATTACTTTTTTGGGTACCGCTCCGATGATTTGATCTACGGGTTGCCCATCCTTAAAAATCAGCAGTGTTGGAATAGAACGGATGCCATATTTCATTGATACCTGAGGATTACTATCCACATCAAGTTTACCAACTTTTAACTTGCCCTGATATTCATCTGCTAATTCTTCAACGATGGGGGCAATCATTTTACAAGGCATGCACCATTCAGCCCAAAAATCAATAAGAACCGGTACGTCCGACTTTATGACCTCTTGTTCAAAATTATCATCATTTAAAACTACGTAACTTCCCATGCAATCAAACCTCCTGTGTTAATCTAAATTGTTTACTACTCTTTTCCCAATTCAATAATAGTCGCTTTTACAGTTGTCGTGCCCTGCTTAATAAAATCGAGTTCCCTGGCCGCCTGTAACGAAAGGTCCAGGATCCTATCGGCTTTAAAGGGGCCGCGATCATTCACTCTTACCCGCACCTTTTTACCATTAGAAAGATTTTCAACTTCCAAAATGGTTCCGAAGGGTAACGTTCGATGAGCTGCCGTCAAATCAAACATATTGTAAATTTCACCACTGGCTGTTTTGCGTCCATGAAATTTACTGGCATAAAATGAACTTTTACCCTTAAAAACTTGTCCAACATAATATTTATGATTACCCTTTTTTACGGGTAATGAGTCGGAATTACTGCTAAACCGTACTGTTGATGAACAGTACGAAGTTGTCAATAATGTAGAAAAGATTAAAATAATAAAAATTTGCTTCGAAAAAAAGACACCATGCAAAAAAGAAATAATTTTTTTTCTCATACCTTAACGATCTCTGATAGGCTTTATTTTTTCAGGAGTTTTTTGCGCATTGTCTTCTTTAGGAGATGGCTTCTTGTTAGTATTGTTTGCTTTTTCCTGATTTTCTGAAGCTTTCTGTTCTGCCTCTTTTTGCTGTTCTTCCTTGGCCTGTTCTTCCGGTGAAGGTTCCGCTGGTGGCGGTGCGATCTTATTCTTGGCAATGGAAGCAAATTTTGATGTAGGGTATTCTTTTAGGAGTTTTGAATAAGCTTCAATAGCTTTCTGAACATTGTTTAAGTATTTTTCATAAATGTAAGCAATGGCAAAGCGAGATTTTTGAGCCCAAACACTGCCGGAATCGGTTTCGGCAATCTGTCGAAAAAATTGTAGTGCCTTTTTGTATTGCCCAGTTTCCAGTAATTCTTCGGCCTGGTGGTACAGCCGGGGAGATTGAGAAACGACTTCCATTTCCGTTTTATCGTCGATTACCCCACGAAGTTTTTTGCCGTAAATGGTTTGCGGGTATCTGGTAATGATGAGTTGCTTTATCGAATCAGCTTTTAAGGAATCGTGTTTTAAATTTTGATAAATGTAATAAAGTGCGTAATAGGATTTTGGTGTTAAAACCGAGTCATCAAATTGTTTAATAAAATGTGCATATGCTATAGCAGCACTGTCATAATTTTGATATTTCAGTAAAAAGTATTCCGCCTTGGCAAAGCTGTTCTTTTTAAAGCTGGCTTTCACTTCTTCCGGTTTTCGACTGACCAAAACTTTCCTGGCACGTTTTTTAGCCTTTTTTTCCGGAAATAGCTTTAAACTGTCCTGATAAGTTAAAACAGTGTCTCGTCTTGCCTCTTTTAAAGAGTCCTTGTAAAAACTTACCCTTTGCCAGAACTCTTCATTTTCCTTTTCAGGAATCTCAAATACTTTTTTAGGCCGCATACCGAACTTAGTCTGGACAAGATTAGCTTCTTCCTGTGCCGTTTGTCCGATCACCACACTGTCACCGGCAACTTCCATGCTGTCTGTTAAAAGAGAGTCACCACGCTCCAGCTTTAACAAATCCTGTTTGTCTTTTCTCAACACATCACGCAATTTTAAATACTCTTTTAACAGCCTCGATTTTTCACGGGCGTCTTCCAATACTTCAGGATTTGATTTTAAATTTTTAACTTTCTCATAGTATGCCTGGGCTGAATCAAAATTCGCATATTCATATTCGTAAAGCTGGCCAAGGTAATAATAGCTGAGAATAGCGCCTTCTTTTCTTGGATATTTTTCAATGATTTCGTAATAATAATCCCGTGCCAGATCGGTTTCGCCCTGTATTTCATAAAGGTTGGCTAGACGAGTTTCGATTAGAGAAAATTGATCTTTGAAACGTGGCGAACTCAGCATTTTGCGAAGGATTTTTTCAGCTTCTTCGTATTTTTTGAGTTCAATTAAGGATTCTACCTTTTTTGCCGTGGCTTCATATTCGCGAACAGCAGGAATGTCCAGTTTACTCAATTTGTCATAGCTATCAATGGCATTTTCATATTGATTTAACTGATAGTAGGCATCCCCCATCATGAAAAGCGCATCGCCTTTTATTTCATCATCATGGGTAATATCAACTGATTTGGTCAGAAATTTAATGGCTTCTTCGTACTCTTCCTGTTCAAAGTGGAGTTTACCTAAAATATAAAACGCTTCTGCTGCTAAACGTTTGGGCAGTTTTTGGGACAACAAAGAGTTAAGTAACTCGAGGGCATCCTCCTTTCTTTGTTGTGCCACATAGGTGCGCGCTAACCATAGTTTTGCTTCTGGAATCAATTCGCTTTTTAAAAACTTTAAAAGAAACTGATTTAATGTACGTTCCGCTTTGGTATAATCACCAATGTTGTAATAAGCTTTGCCAATCAGCAACAGAGCATCATCTGCATACTTATTGCTATCACCGTAAATCTTGATCAATTTCCAGGATTTTTCAATGGCCGCCTGATAATTTTTCTTTACATCACCCGGTAATTTTTGCGAACTTTTTGTGTTTTTTTGTTTTTCCAGGGCCTGATCATAATAGCGCTTGGCATTAAAAAAAGTGTTGTAATATGCACAACTTAGCAAGAAGATTAGTGAGATAATAATGCCAGTTTTTTTATTAAAATGAAACATATGCACCTAAATTGTTTTTCAAACCTTTTCTAACAATAAAGCCAGACCGGTTAATAATTTGGCCGGATTTTCCGCAACAAATTCATCTACATTCTCAGATAAGGCAGATCGTTCGGTATTTAATTCCACCAGATAGGCTCCATTGGCTTTGGCAATTAAAGGCAATGCCTGATGATCTTTGTGTACATCTTTCAAACATACAGCAATAAAAAGCTCTGCTTCAGCTGCTGCCTGTTGAGCCTGCTTTAATAAATTCTGGTCAATGGACTCATCATTCAATAATACATCTGGTCTGGCATTTCCGCTGCAATGGGGACAAGTAGGAATTAATGGATCATTTTCCCGTAACTGGTAAAATTTTTTATGACACTTCAAACACACATTCCTTCGAATATTTCCCCGTAATTCAATAAGTTTTCTGTTGCCTGCTCTTTGATGCAGGCCATCAATAGCTGTGGTGATCAGGGTAAAATCTTCAAAACGATTTTCCAGATCGACCAGAGCATAATGGCCAAGATTAGGTTTCACCATTTCTAATTCAGTGCGAATACGTCTTACATTTTTCCAGAAGTTCTGATCATTTTGTTTTAATTGGTCAATTGTAAACAACTCTCTAAGTTGTTTATTGTTCCCCTGAATTTTGTAATCCTGGGACTCCATGCAGAGGGTATCGCCTGTTAAAACAACAATTTGACAGGCCTTCAAAAATCGCTGAATGAATTTATTGGAAAACATGATCGCCTTTCAATCCATTTTTTAATACCTAAAATCTATGAAATTTTTTCAACATATTTTATGCTTCGCTCTGTTCTAAACAACACACAGCAGGTTGATTCCATTACGTTCATGAATCAAAATTACTCTACCGGTTTTAAACGAGCTGTAAAATGGCGCAAAAATTCCGGTTCATATTCAATTTCGAAGCCTTTTAACTTCTGGCGATCCTGATAGATGTTAATGATAGCTTCAGCAACGTACTGCATGTGCATGTTGGTGTAAACACGCCGCGGAATGGCCAGCCGAACCAGTTCCAGTCTTGGTGGAATCATATTCCCCGTTTGCGGATCTTTTTTGGCCATCATCAGGCTGCCGATTTCCACAGCCCGAATACCAAATCGCTTGTAAAGTTCAACTACCAGCGCCTGTCCCGGGAATTGTTCCGGTGGAATATGCGGCAAAAATTGTTTGGCATCGATGTAAACAGCATGCCCACCCACAGGTTTCACAATGGGAATGCCCTGTTCATCCAGCATTTCACCGAGATAGCGCGTTTGATTAATCCGAAAACGCAGGTAGTTTTCATCCAGCACTTCTTTTAAACCGCGGGCAATCGCTTCTAAATCTCGTCCGGCAAGCCCGCCATAAGTTTTAAATCCTTCAATCAAAATAAGCATGTTGGTAATACGTTGCGCCCAGTCATCATCGTTCATTGCCAAAAAACCACCAATATTGACCAGTCCATCTTTTTTGGCGCTCATGGTGCAGCCGTCTGCGTAACTGAACATTTCCTGTGCAATTTCCAGAATGGACTTGTCCTGGTAACCCTCTTCCCGCTCCTTAATAAAGTAACAGTTTTCCGCAAAACGGCAGGCATCAAAAAAGAATGGAATTTGATATTTTTTTGCCAGCGCACTGACTTCCTTGATATTTTGCATGGATACCGGTTGTCCACCACCACTATTGTTGGTGATGGTCAACATGATAACAGGAACATGATCCCTGCCATACTGCTGAATAGCCTGTTCCAGCTTATTTAAATCCATATTGCCTTTAAAAGGGTGCGGATTCTGTGGATCGAGACCTTCGTCAATCACACAATCCAATGCCTGCGCCTGGTGATATTCTACATTGGCCCGTGTGGTGTCAAAATGAATATTGTTGGGTACCACATCACCGGGTTTTAGGATGTTCGAAAACAACAAATTTTCAGCAACCCTACCCTGGTGCGTAGGAATTACGTTTTTAAAACCAAAAATTTGGCGCACCGTTTCTTCAAAATGGTAATAGTTTTTACTACCGGCATAGGATTCGTCACCAAGCATCAGACCTGCCCACTGGTTATCGCTCATGGCAGAGGTGCCGGAATCGGTTAACAGATCGATGTAAATAGACTCGGCAGGAATCATGAAAATATTGTAGCCGGCTTCTTTGATCAGTCTTTCTCTTTCCTCTTCGCTGGTAATTTTCAGAGGTTCCACCACTTTAATTCGGAAAGGCTCGGCAGGAAATCTCATAAGGCGTTCCTTGTCTTTCATTTTACCACCTGTTCTGTTTGGGGATCAAAAAAATGCAATTTATCCGGTTGTAATGCTAATTTCAAAGTACTCCCAACCTTAATTAAATCTGATGGTTGAAAACGGGCATTAAT
>CAYNLJ010000022.1:0-13221 GCA_964398005.1 uncultured Caldithrix sp.
GCTAAAAATAGTTCGACCATATCGTCAACTCCCTTTCTTAATTGTTTTACTTAAAAAACTTTACTTTTTTTGCTTAAACTAAAGCATAAGTTTACTATTTTTAAAGATTGAAGTCAATTCTAATTTCATGCTTTTGTACTTAATGCTCGTCTTCCAATAATGCCTTTGCCTGGTCAAAGTACTTACCGGCTTTTAGAAATTGTTGATCGCTGTCCAATAACAATTGGTAAAATGCCGGCAACCCCCAATAGAATCTCGCTACTTCTGCTTTTAAACGCTGTTTAAGGTAGTTTTTCTCCATTTTAAATTCTTTTTCTGGAATTTTTATTTCATGTTGCTTAGCGATCCGATTTAATGTTTTTAACATTGCATCTGACACAACAAATTTTTCTTTGAATCGTTTGAAATCGGTGCTCCAAAATTTTAATTTGCCGGACCATTTAAGAATGGTTTTAAAATAAATGCGGTGATTGAAAAGTTGTATCATCCAGTCCGCTGCCTCTAAACTATCAGAAAAATGAATTTCTACATCAGGCCAGATGCCTCCTCCACCAAAGACTTTGCGTCCTTTTGCGGTGTAAAACACCTGTCCCTGCTGGCTGCTGTCATGACCGGCCTTTTCCAGGGAATCACTCCAAACTTCATTAAAATATTTCTCAGCCGATTTATTTTTGTAAGGCCGCTGGATGAGTCGACCAAGCGGCGTGTAATATTTGGACACCGTTAAACGAATCCGGGATTCGTCCGGCAGTTCAAATTCATTTTGAACCAGCCCTTTGCCAAAGCTGCGTGTTCCAACAATCAACGCCCGGTCATAATCCTGCAGAGCACCGGCTACAATTTCCGAAGCACTGGCAGTATTGTGGTTGATTAACACAATAAGCGGGTAATCCCGAACTTTACCGTCCCGATATTCTGCCGTGTAATATTTTTCATTGAATGTTTTCAACCGTCCTTTTGTGTAAACCACCAGTTTATTACCCTCAATAAATTTGCTCACTACTGCAACGGCCTGGCGCAATAATCCGCCGCCATTGTCGCGTAAATCCAAAATCAACTGTTGAATACCCTGCGCTTCAAGATCAAGCAAGGCATTTTCCAGTTCTTCAGAAGTCGTAAAAGCAAAACGATTCACCCAGACATAGCCGGTAATGGAATCGACCTTAAAATAGGTATTTATGGTGGTAATAGGAATTTCATCGCGGGTTAAAGTAACCTTAAAGGGTTCTTCCAGGGTTGGACGTTTAACCGTGACGGTAACCCGGGTCCCGCGAGGCCCCTTGAGTTTTTTAGGCACATCTTCAATTGTTAAATCCCTGGCTGATTCTCCCTCAATTTCAATAAATTGATCGCCTGCCTGTAAGCCTGCCCGCGCAGAAGGTGAACCCTGAAAAACCGTAATCACTGTAGGATAATGGTCAATAATGTCGAATTGAATGCCGATTCCGTAATAGTGCCCTTCAAAGTCTTCCTGAGTGCGCTTGACCTGTTCCGGGTTCAAATAAATGGAATGGGGATCAAGCGATCGCAAGGCTGCGGAAAGAGCTTTGTCAGTAGTGGATTGCCAGTCAACAGAATCCACATAATAGCGATTGATGATCTTAAAAGTTCGTTCCAGCTTGTAAGTTGCCTGATCATTAGCCGGCAGATAATTATACAACACGAACTTGTAATTATTTCGAACAAAGATCAGCAGAACTATCACTAATACAAATAGTAAAAAACGGGTACGTTTTGTCATATAATCTTCTTTAATTAATAAGCTTCAAGTTCACCTAAATTGAACTTACCTTTTGTTTAATCTGGCATTCAAACTGTTTCTCTAACTGGACATCAAAAACAAGCAGTACCGCCGAACTCTGGTAAACCCGTTCAAAGCCGCTTTCCGAAAGGGAAATGGTTTCAACAGGAGTACGCCAGATTTCATTTAACTGTTCACTGCTTAACTGCACATCAATTTTTAAATATTCATCTCGTAATCCAATCATTTTTGCAGCCGCCAGCACTCCGGAAGTGTTCAGATATGAAAATTCGAGGCGCCCGTTTTCATCATAATAGTAGCGATCATCAGCCTGCCCGGCCTGTAAACCGTAATTGAATTCTACGGCAAAACGGAATGACAGAGGCTGCTGAGAATGATTGGTAAAACGGTAGTTAATATCCATTTCAGCGCTGTCATTCCTGATGGTAATAATCTTTTGTAAAGAAACGGAGTGCCCGTTGATGTTGCCTTCCCTTCTAAAGTGCAATTCGATGGCATCGCTTTTTCGGATTTGATTGATCAGGCGGTAAGGCTGGTTCAAAAAATCTCCAATTTCCTGATACTCAATCTGCTCAAATCGTTCCAGGGAACAATCTGTCGACAACACATGATCGATCAGAGAACGGCGTTCATAATTGTCATATTTTAATTTTTGGTAAAGATCTCGTTCTTTGGTTAACACCAAGTCATGAATGCTGGCCGTCTGGTTCCCGCCTTTTTCAAAATCTTCTACAAATACTGCGTCTTTCAGTTTATTATGATACCCTTCTTCACGGCGCGTCATGGTGTCCAGCAAGTTTTTACCAGCGGGTTTAAAATCATATTCAAACAACATTGCCCCTTTATCCGGCTTAAAGTAAGCATCATGGACTACCGTTTCGACTAAAATTTCGTCATGACCATCCGCGTCAAAATCACTGTGTTCTACGACAGGCAATGAACGATGAGCATCGAGTATGTTTTCGGCAGCAATTAAATTATTAAAAATGGCAAACCGCAAATGAGCCAAGTACAGGCCGCCAAACACCCCATGCCAGTACGGACAATTACATTGAGCAGCCCACAGATGATCCAGGGCTTTAGCTTTGGCTTGCTCATCACCCGAGAAGTCATTTTCATGCACCAGCTTACTGATACGTAACATTTTTTTGTGCATTACATTGATTTCCGGATATTTACTCATAAAATTTCGCCAAAACCCACCACGCACAAAAATACCATACTCATCAAGTAAGCCCTGATCGGCCAGTGTGTGTTCAAAATGTTCGTATTTTCTGAAAGTTTTGGGAAACAGTGCCCAGTGCATCATTTCCGCGTAAGAGGCGGTCGGCAGGTAAATTTTGCCTGCAGGGGACAATTCCTCCAGCGCTTCCGAAAAATGTACCAGTTCAATCCAATCGGAATTGGCTTCCAGCGTTTTAAAAAAGTTTTCCAGCCAGCCGTTTTCGTAAACATGGCGATAGGTATTGGGCCAGACACCAAACTTCTCGCCATCATCGGCAAAAACCAGCAAACTGGTGCCCTGTTCATTGGCAAAAGATTTTAATACTTCAATCGTTTTTTCAGGTTCCTGGAAAGGAATAGTGTAACGTAAATGTTTGTTAATTGGAAACAGAGCAACCTTGTTGCCCAGATCTTCTGTCAAAAAATAACCCGTCAAATCCTGATCTTCCAACCCGGCATATTTAAAATGGGTATCATCCAAAATGGTGTATTTAATGTTTGCAGCAGCTAAGGAACTGGGTAAATTAGGTTCCCAAACACGTTCGGCCAGCCACATACCATTAGCCTGATAGCCAAACAACGATTGAACCCTGTCGGTTAGTTTTTGAATTTGTCCTAAGCGATCCGCTTCAGGAATGACCGAGATAATCGGTTCGTAGTAGGCCCCACTCATCACCTCCAATTGACCATTTTCCACCATTTCTTTTACCATCTTCAACAGTTCGGGGTGATGTTCTTCCAGCCAGTCAATCAATATGCCGGTAAAATGGATGGAAATTTTGATTGAGGGATGATTTTTGAGTACCTGCAGAAAAGGCAAATAGCTTTTTTGATAAGCATCTTCAAAAACAAAGTCAAAGTTTCCGATCGGTTGATGATTGTGTATTCCAAAGGCAAATTTTATTTTCTTCATGCGTTTCACTTCCTTATTTTTTGCGGTTCAGGAAAAACTTGTAAGCGATTAATTTGTAAATCAATTTGGCCACAGTAAATTCAGAATGAGTAGTTCCCGGTTGTGGACTAAGTTCCACTACATCCACACCCACCACATTTTTAGTTTCAAATAGTTTTTTTAGAAATTGCAACGTTTCGGGCCAGAAAAAGCCACCCGGCTCCGGGGTACCGGTAGCCGGTAAAATTGCCGGATCAAAAAAATCGACATCAAACGTCAGGTACACATTTTCAGTTAGTGAATCTAAAACTTCTGCCGGCCATCTTTGATACATTTGATGCGCAAAAACGGTTTTGATCGTGCCGGATTTTATTAATTTCGCCTCTTCCAGCGAAAGGGCACGAATGCCCAGTTGAACAATATTCTTATTTAAAGAATAGATCCGCTTCATTACACTGGCGTGTGAGTAGGGAGTGCCCTGATATTGTTCCCGCAAATCTGCATGAGCATCGAACTGAATGACAGAAAGATTTTTAAACCTTTGGTGGTAAGCCCGGTAAAGCGGAAACGAGATGGAGTGTTCCCCCCCAATGGCAATTACAAATTTACCATCATCAATCAACTGGCCTGTTTTACGTGTAATGGTTTCAAAATCTGCTTCGATTGATCCATTAAAATCTAAAGCAGGCATGGTTGCAATGCCTGCTTCAAATGGTTCTACTTCTAATTCCTCATCATAGGTTTCCAGATATGGGGAAACCTCCAAAACGGCCCTGGGGCCAAGTGCCGTGCCTTTGCCAAAACTGGTTGTCTTTTCAAAAGGAACAGGTAAAATGGCAACCCTGGCCTGGTTGTAACTCACTTCTGGTATTTCGTTTTCCAAAAATTGCATCGACAATTCGTTTTAACCTTCTTCCTTATGGTAACAAGATAGCTGCAGCAAAAACGGTTGTCCAAAATCCTCTGGCATCACCTTTTGCGTACTGCGTAATATTTTGTGAATGCACAATCTTACCGGAAATGTGCCACAGGTTTCTCTTTTCGTCCCAGCTTAAATCCGGATCAAATTCTACACCCAAAATGGTGGCTAACATTTCTGCCGCCAGATCCTCGGCATATTCGCCTGCTTCTTCTTCAGTCTGACCGTAACCATGATGTTCAGACAGATAACCATAAGCTTTTTGATCTTTGGGGATTGCCAAACCCACCGATGCAGTGATTCTTCGTCCGGGTTCATTGGTGGCATTGCGACTCATCACGGCATGAACAATTTGTCCTGCCTCCAGTTCTTTAAGTCCTTCCTCCCTGCTGATTAATTCGCATCCCGGAGGGTAAATACTGGAAACTGAAACTAAATTGTAAGGGCCCACTCCCGCATTGCGCAGGGCCATTTCGAAGCTGGTTAATTGTTCTTTACTTACACCAACCCCTTTGGTTAAAAAAATTCTTTTCGGTACGTACAACTTTATTGTCCTCCATCATAAAAGTCTTCCTGATCTTCATCGGCTAATGTTTTTAATTTTTTCTTATTTCTCAAATAGACAACTATTACCGCCACCAGAAAAAGTAAACCACTTAAGGCGAAAATCCATTCTTCAAATTTTAGCAAAACCAGCCAGCGGTATTTTTGTTTAATGAATTCATTCCATCGAATCTCAAAATCCAAAAGGTCAAAACCAAAGGTAAAATGAAAAGCTTTCCGGAAATTTTTCTGTGTTTTAATCTCTCTTATTAGTTCAAGCAGTCGTTCATCACCAAATTGTTTTGCAATAAACTCCACCGCACTTTGCGCTTCCACATAGGCTAAGCGGGCCTTAGGGGCCGGCATGTTTAACAAGGAGTCAAGAGCCATTAAATCCATGATCTTTTTTTGCACCACCGCTTCGGCCAAAATGATCTTCTTTTCAAAGCTCAGGCCCCCTTCACTAAAATAATCTGCCAGGCCTTCATTAAGCCAAACCGGCAAATATGCACCCTGTAAATAATCAGACAGCAAAATGTGCATCAGTTCATGAATCAGGATTTGCGGACTCTTTCTGATTTGCTCCGCATCGGCCAATTTTAACACGACCATGCGCTGTTTGGGCAAAGCTACCGCCTGACTCCATTCCGGCACCTGATGATGCAAAAATCGGTTAAATTCTGCTTCTGACTTGGTAAGCCGCACACTAACCGGGATATTTAAAGCTTCCTGAAAAAGTATTTCTACCCGTCGCCACGGTGTTTTAATCTTTTCAATCAGTCCTTTTACTAACAGGCTGTCCGTTTGGTCGTAATAAAAGATTAAAGCGCCGTATTGTTGTTTTTTTAACGCTTCTCCATATGTCAAAGACCAAAAGCTTACAATTAGGAAAATGCCGAATATAAATATTTTCCTGACTTTTGCCAAATTTAAATCTACCATAATTTCCAGTAAAAGTAAATGGTTTTAAAGTACAAATTTTTTGTAGGTTACTTCTTCATTAACACGAGTTAATAAGATCAGACCCGTTACAAAAAAAATCATCAAAGATATTATGGCCATCCGCTGATTGCCGGTTAAAGTGGAAACCAGCCCAAAGGTAAACGGTCCTAAAATGGAGGAGAATTTGCCCATCAGAGCATAAAAGCCATAGAATTCAGCTTCCATGCCATTAGGGATGAGCTTGCCCATCATGGCCCGACTGGCTGATTGGGATGAGCCCATGGCCACGCCGGCAATTAAGCCAACCACATAAAACATGGCTGCACTATGAGTAAAATAAGCACCAACAGTAACAACAATCCACAGCAGCAAGGTAATCATGATGGTTTTTTTGGGGCCAAATTTGTCGGTTAAATATCCAAAGACATAAGAGCCCGAAATGGCAGAAGACTGTACAATGGCAAAAAATTGAATGACTTCACGAACAGAAAAACCAAGGGTCGTACTGGCGAAAATTCCACTGAAATAAATGACCGTATTAACACCATCGATATAAATAAAATAAGCCAATAAAAATTTATTGATTTCAGTGAACTCCTTCAAACGTTTAATGGTGGCAACGGTCCGCTGATAGCCAGCTTTTACGAAATTGGAATCAGCCTTTGCAACATTTACTTCACGTTCTTTTACCAGCAAAAAAAATGGTAAAGAAAAAATCAAAAAGAAAAGGGCTGCCAAAACAAATGTCGGGCGAACAAGAGAGAGATCATTGGCGGCAAAGGCTTTACTGGCAAAAGGTAAGGCCATCATTAAACTGATGAGTGAACCAACATAGCCAAAAGCAAAACCGTAACCGGAAATTTTGCCAATATTCTCTGATGTTGAAATTTGAGGCAGGAACCCATTATAAAACACCAAAGCGCCTTCAAAACCAATATTACCAATAATGAAAATTAAAACAGCAGGCAGGATCATACCGGGTTGCAACAAGTATAATGAGGCCATGGCCAGTACACAGACCAGAGTATAAATGAACAGAAATTTCTTTTTTTGGTTACTGTAATCGGCAATTGCCCCCATAACCGGTGAACTTAAAGCAACAATAGCCATGGAAACAGAGCCGCCCAGGCCCCATAAAAAGTCACCGGGATTTCTGACCCAGGGGCCTAATTCAATGGTTAAATTTCCAACAATATATTGTTTAAAATAGATGGCATAAACAACGGTAACAATAATGACACTGTACGAAGTGTTGGCAAAATCATACAGTGTCCAGGCAAAAATTTCCTTGCGTAAGCGCCTTTTTTTAACCTTGTCTTCACTTAACTGACGAATGGCCTGATCTCCAATTCTAAAAAAAAATACCTTCCCCCAAAATTAGGAGAAGGTATTCAAATTCGCAAGAAAATATTCAATGGAGGTTCGGCTTACAATTGATCCTGTACGTGCCGAACGACTAAATTAATGACCGCTTTTAAGGTGTCAAAAACTCCGTCACCCCGCACCGCAACGGCTTCAAAATGAGGAACATTGAAGAAATTGAGGCGCCTTTGTAATACGTCAACAGATTCAACGCCCGGTAAATCGCGTTTATTGTACTGAATGACCCAGGGGAAACTCTCCAGGGAATGGCCCTCTTGTTTTAAATTTTCTTCAAGATCCAGCAGCGTTTCGATATTAGCCTCCATTCGGTGCGGTTGCGAATCAGCCACAAACACAATTCCGTCCACACCATTCAAAATCACTTTACGACTTGAGGCATAATAAACCTGCCCCGGAACAGTGTACAGGTTAAATTTTGGTTTTTTACCTTTAATTCGGCCAACTTCAATTTGCATAAAATCGAAAAAAATGGTCCGGTCTTCTTTTGTTTTTAAAGACACCAACTCCCCTTTTAAAGAAGGGTCTAATTTTGAGTGGATGTACTCAAGATTTGTTGTTTTACCACTCATCCCTGGACCATAATAGACGATTTTAAGATTGATTTCTTGTAATGCCCAGTTAATAAACATCCTGTTCCTCTTTCATTAAGATCAACTTTCATCCAACTTTAATTTTAGCGCCAAATTTTATTTAAAAGCGTCATCCAAAGCATCACCAAGCAATGAACTGAAATCGGAATCAATCATCTTGTCCTGATCGCCCTTATCTTCCTGACCTTCTTTAAGGGCAGCCAGTAAATCTTCAATGGCTTTTTTAGTGTAAATACGAATCAAACCCAGGGTAACACTAACATCAAAGACTACAACCAGGAAAAAATCATCACCGACATTGGAAAGGTACACATTTCTTTTTTCACCTTCATGGAACAGCAGTTTGAATTTAGCCTCTTCGCCCACCAGTTTGGCCATTTCAGATGTGGCGGCGAAATCACTGGCAGCCAATGCAGAAAGTACCGTCGTGTTCATTTCATCGGTATTTCCACGTTGACTAATGAGCTGGCCGCTCATATCAGCAAACAATATGGCAGAGGCTTTAGTTTTGGTTGCCAGTTCCGAAAGCACTTTAGTAATAGCCTCGTACTGTTTACTGTTCAAAATGACCTGCCGGCTGCCATCTTTTAATTTACGTGTTTGAACCATAGCTCTATCCTTTTTTTAATTGATAATTACATTTTAAATGATTGCTGTTGTTCCAAACGTTTTAAGGCAATATTAACCGACTCACGCAATCGTTCCAGAGCTTCGGCCAATTTTTCTATCTCGTCGTGTGTTTTAATTTCAATTCGCTTTTCAAGTTTTCCCTGGCTAATTTCGTCAGCTCGTTGTGTCAAATAAATGATCGGTTTTACCAATCTTCCACCTAAGATAAAGATAAACAGGCCACCAAGCAAGGTTACAGCTAAAACAGAGAGCACTATCACCTTAATGGTCTTATTTAAACTGGCCTGGACATAGGAAGTGTCCAACCCAATACGAATGTAACCAACCAGGCCTTCTTCCACCGGTATCCATAAATCGTAAACGGTCGTTTCTAATTCAGGAACTTCCAGCAATCTGGTAGTATCTCCCCTGTTACTAACACTTTCCTGATTTACTTTTAAACTGTTAGGTATTTTACCATTAAAATTGTCACCTATGATATTCCCATCCCCGTCCTGGATCAGAATATAATCCAGGCTTTCAAAATTCATATTATTTGCAATCAGGTATCTCAACCCCACCTGGTCATTGTTCATAATCAAATCGGTACTGTTGGAAGCCAGGTTGTGACCAATTGTCTTTCCTCTTTCAAACAATTCTTTTTGAAAAGTTTCGCGTACGGTTTGACTTACCCAAAAGACAATGACCAGAGCCAGCACCACATTGCTTAAAAAGAACAAACCACCAATTTTCCATCGGATGCTTACATATCTCTTCATCTTTTTATTTCTTTCATTAAACCTAACATTTCACGTTGAAAGTTAATTTTCTTTTGATCATCATCTATTTCATCACTTAAAAGCTCAATAAATTCCGGCAGCCTATCAATTGGCAGTTTATCTGCAGTTAAATTCATTTCAGTAAACACATCAGAGATTAGATACTGAGCAACCGGACCAATGTACTGCATCAATTTATCTGTTATTTCTTTGATTATTTTACTACTCACATAGGCCGTTTCTGCTTCTGCTTCATGATCAAAAAAGATTAGTCCTTTTTTTCTTAATACTCCAATGATCTCAATCGTTTCATCCAGTGTTAAAGCCAGAATTCTGGCAATTTCCCTAACTGTTTTCTTCCCGTCAATTTGAGTGATAACGCCCCATTCAAGAGAAGAAAGGCTGACCTCAGCACCCACCCCTGTTGGAGCTAATTTGAAAACCATATTTTCATTAACCATTTTTTCCCGCTATTAAATCCGTTATTTAAATATAGGTCAAACCAGTTTTGAAATCAAACGAACCTCTTGTTCATCTAATTGACCTTTATTCAGATGAACATTTAGGGCAACTTTTTCTTTTTTTAACCATTTTAAAAAGTTCTTTTCTTCCAGAAGGTTAGCCGCGGTTACATTTAATGTAATCCTCAAATGGGAAACCACGTCGTGAACCCGAAAGATCACCAGAATCAAAAAGCCATCCGAAAAACGGGCGATCAGGTTACGGTCTAACCAATGCATTTCGGCCAGAACCAACTTTTGTTGTCGCTTATCATTGGCTGCTGCCATCCTTAACAGATAAAGACCAACCTTGCGCAAAACTTCTTCAGAATAGTCACCTCCTGAAGACTGCCAGATGTTGCCTTTAAACGAAATTACAGCAACAGTTTCGACCGATTCAATCTGTTTGATTTCATCTGTTAATTTTTCAATCATATTCTATTTATCGTTTTCTTTTTTAATAAGTTAAGCATTATTTAACCTAAATGGACATTTTTAATGTCTCTCTGATGATTGATAGGATCAATTCCGTTTGAACCTTTCGGACCAGGAAAATCACTAAAAGTAAATTTTTGTCCAACTGGATTAAAAATTGATGGCGTCCTCCCTGATTTAAAAGGAGATATCGAAGTTTAGGATCGTCCAGTTCCTGAGAAATTTTTTGGGCTTCATGCCACTGAAGGAGGATCAAATTCACATCCACTTCCTGCTTTTCACTCTGAGCTATGACATTCCCTTCCATATCAATCACGACAACCTGTTCCAGGCCTTTAATATTGAATAACCCGTCGAACAGTTGATTGAAATTAAATTTACTTTCCGGCAAACTGGTATCACGTTTGTGCAGGCCTTCAAGTAGAAGGTTATTCCAGTTCTTTTTAATTGTAATGGCTGGTGGTCGCACTTCGGTTTCAACTTTGAAATTTCCTGAATAAAGTTCTAACAGCTTATAAAAAGCCTCTTCTCCGATATGAGGATCATATTCGGCATGAACCACCTGTCCGTCATGAAAATAAATAAAACCAAAGCGTCCCATATGTTCAATGGTCAGCTTTGCAGTGTTTCGTTCCATGCAATTAATCTGCACTAAAGTGGGCAGTTTAATGTCTTTTAAGTTTCCAACTAAGGCCATTTTACTTCAAAAGCTCCATTACTTTATTTTTAAAATCTTTCATATCAAATGGTTTTTCAATATAGTATTTAGCTCCTTCTCGTTCGGCTTCTTCTCTTTTTTCATCTGAGCCATAAGCCGTCATCACAATAAATTCGGTTTGTGGTTCTTTTTTCTTGATCTCTCTTAAAAGATCAAAGCCACTCATCCCTGGTAAAAAGATATCTGTAATGACCAGATGAAAAGGCTTCTCGTTAAATTTTTCCAGTGCTTCTTCTGCGCTTTCAGCCGTTACTACTTCGTAAGGCTCCTTAGACAGAATAAAGCTCTGATACAGGCTGAAGGTGATGGTTTCTTCATCATCAACGATTAGTATTCTTTTGACCATGGTTCATACCTTTCCTTTTCTGGAATTGGGAAAAAGAGTGAAAATGTTGATCCTTTATTAATGGTTGAAGTTACTTCGATTTTGCCGCCATTTTCCTGCATCAGGCGGTTGGAGATAGAGAGTCCCAGACCGATGCCGCTACTTTTGGTCGTAAAAAAGGGATTGAAAATTTTCTCCAGATTCTGTTCAGGAATGCCGACGCCGTTGTCTGTTATCTGCACACAGACCATGCGCTGCGTTTTCCTTTGATTGTCATCCTGTTCCACTGAATCCACCAAAATATTAACCAGTAAATCCCCCCCATTGGGCATGGCATCAATGGCATTGAGAAATAAATTCATAAAAACTTGTTCCATCTGACCAGGATCAACAAAAATTTGAGGGATCCCGGACTGGCTGTTTTTCAAAAAATTGATCTTTCTTTTTTTGAAACGGGGTGCCAGTAAGAGATAGATACCATCAATCAACATTTCCACATCATGAAATTCCTGAACCGGCTTACGAGGCCGGGTAAAATCAAAAAATCGGCCAAGCAAATCATTACTGCGGTCGATGGCATTGATAATTCGTGAAACCAACTGACTTCTGAAGTCGTCTGGTTTAAAACTCTCTTCCAGAACCTGAGCAGCCGATTTGATACTGGCCAGAGGGTTTCTGATTTCGTGAGCAATCCCAGCAGCCAGTTCGCCTAACATGGCCAGCCTTTCCATGCGTTCCAGCTGCCGACGCTGTTCGATTTGAGCACTTATGTCCCTGAAATGGACAATATACCCGTAAGCTTTTCGATCTTTCAGATCATGAAAAGGGGAAGTGGTCAAACCGATGGGAAATATTTTGTGATCACTACCCTTGAAAAAGGCCTCTTCACTTTTCAGCTGTTTTTTTTCTGAAAACAGCTTTTGCAAAAACTGTTCACCCTGATGTTGATCGGCAAACAAAAATTTAATGGATTTGTTCTGAAGTGTGACCAATTCCATCCCTAACATTTGCAACGCAGAACGATTAGCGTAAATGATGGTTCCTTCATTATTAATGATGATAATGCCACTACTTAAATTATGTAAAACCGCCCGATGAAAATTGTAATTGCGTTCCAGCTCTTCCAGACGTTTAAGCATTAATTTGTATTTAGCCGAATGTTCCGCCTGAACCTGCACATCGGTATTGGCATTGGCCTGCTGTACCTGATTTAAAAGGGTATAAAATTTTTTAACCGCGCTGGCTGCTTCTTTTCTTTGTTGGTAGTGTTTACTCATACTGCTTTGTTTTCAGGTAAAAAAATTCATTTTGATCCCATGCCCATCAAATTGAGTTGGGTTTTCTTAAAAAATATGTTCATTTTGCGTTAAAAAAGACACCCATTGGCCTGGTTTAATACATTTAAGGTTAGTCAAATTCTGTACCAGGCTTTCCCGTTTTCCAAATATATGATTTTTAATCGTTATCATCAAAATTTTAAATGTCATTAACCTAAACAGGCGATAACCGGCCGGCAAGGGTTAAGGACAAAGAATCTAATTAAGCGTAATCGGATCCACATCCACCATAATTTGCTGATTTTTTTGTCGTTTTTCCAGAA
>CAYNLJ010000023.1:0-13085 GCA_964398005.1 uncultured Caldithrix sp.
CCCGGAAGATTATATTCATTTGCATAATGGGTGTCCTGATAAATACGTGGTGACAGGATCAAATCCAGATGATCCATTACTCCCCAGCTCAAATAGGTTTGGCCGACCACCAGCCAGTAATTGGTAGCGCGAAAATTCGCTGGTTTTTGAGAACCTACAAATTCAGTAGCTCTGGTAAAAAAATTCGTTTCCGAATATAATGTAACAACCCCTTTGCCCAATGTTTGCGCACTATGTGTGTGCAACATACTCTTGCTTCCTATTGGTGGTTGACTGTAAAGTAAGGAAATGGAAAGAACCAATAGGATCAGGCTGACTTTTTTCATCTCAACCTCCCAGAATCGGTTTTATTTGCTGATAACTTTCTATTTTTTCAATGACATTCCAAAATATAAAACTTTTCAATCTTCTTCCAATAATTTTTTTAATTCTTTAATTTCCTGTTCTGTCTCTTTTCTTAGTTTACGCAAACTATCTATCTCTCTTTCAATGTTTTTTGCTTTGTCTTTTTCTTTTAATACCGCATCAAAAAACTGTCTGTTCTGTTGAATTTGTTCCTGTTCATACAGATCTTCGGCTTTTTGCACCCCACTCTTTAATAATTGTAAATTTAAATTTGCTCCAAGATGAATCCGCCAGGCAGGAAAATTTTTGGGCAAATCCAAATTATTTGACACATCGGGGATAATGGGGTCCGTCCATTGGCGTTCGGTGGGTGAAAGTCTGAAATCAGCACCCAGATCAATAGAAGCCCAACTGGCAGGTTTATATCGAATGCTTGGCGAAAGAAAAGCCCATTCTTCTGCACTGTAAACAAATGCGTCTGGTTTTTGCAGATAAAGAATTCCTGACAACTCCAATCTAAAATCAAACATCTCTGTTGGCATTACAGCCGCAAGTGCCATGCGTAAATCGACTGAATTTACCGTCCCGTTTAATTTTTCCCCTTTTAGGTGTTTAATTCCGAAGGGATCAGTATAATCGCGTTCATATTCATACAGAGTATGGCCTTTTTCATTATGATTCCAGATACCAATATTGTAATGAAAATTTAGCGAACGATCCGGAAAATAGGGATCAAGATAAAATGACAGGGCATACATGAAGCTGTATTCGAAAGCACCACTAGCGTATTCGGCGAAGGGATAATTGTGTTTTTCGCCGAGTGGAATCCTAAAACTGGTTAAGAATGCATTTTTAAAATGGCCATAACCAAATTCGAAAGATCCTGCACGTAAAGTTAAAAATAAATCATCGGGAAGGTTAAACTCATTACTATAGTGTGTGTCCTGATAAACCCGAATACCAAGGCTGGCATCAAAATGGTCGGCGATTCCATAAGTTACAACCGTATTGCCGGCTACTAACCAATAATTTGCTGTTTGGAAGTTCTGTGGTTTCAAATTACCTACAAAATCTGCTACTTTGGTAAAAAAATTCATTTCATTATAGAAAAATAGACGTCCCGCCTCAATGGTCTTACCGGTCTGGGTATGCATTAACGTGCGGTCAGCATTTGGCAACTGGCTAAATGCAATTTGAAAACCAAGTAGCAGCAAAAGTATGGGTGACAAAAATTTTTTCATGGTTCGCTCCCAAATCAGATAAATCAGCTGTTTCTGATTTGACTTAGTTAAAGATAGACAAAAAATTTTGTTTTTTCAATAATTTACTCTCGACGCCAGTACAAAAACATTAACAATTATAGCCAAATCCCTGAAAATGGCCACCATTTTTGTGAAGACATCCTGAATGCTACCAGAAACAATGATCGTATCTCCCGGCTGCAATGGAGGTAATGAGGCAATATCTCCAGACTTTAAAAATTTTTCTATATCAACCTTTAAAACTTCCTGATTTTTTCGGACAATCCGAACATCATTTAGCCTTGCTGTACTCAGTGGTCCACCAGCCGAAGAGATGAGATCGATTAGTGTATAGGAACTGGGCACACTGTAAATACCAGGCTTCAACACATGGCCCCACAGGTTTACGGTAACCAATAAGACATCACCACTACCCAAAATGTATTGAGCAGCCCGATTAGGTTGTTGCATCATTTGCTGCTTTTTGGAAAACATTTCATTAAAATTTTGGGATCTTGCTGAATAGGGCTGCAAATAGATCAACAGCCCGATAATCAAAATAAAATATGTTCTTTTCATTAATTTTCCCACTTGATTTTGAACAATTGCCAATTGGATTCAGACCCTTCAAATCGTTGATTCACAACATCTTCTTGCCCTACACAGTCAATACGCCAGCGATAATCTCCATCTGTAAAAATGGTTTTTAATTGTTCACCCTCCAGTTTGAACGATTGCGGCGTTTGATAAGTAGATTGAATTACTTTGATAAAAGCCAATGGATGAAACTCAGTACTGATAAATCGTTCAATCCGTAATATGTACTGATCCGGTGTATTCCCTGACCCTATCCACCATTTAAATTCCATGCTGGGTGTATTAACAATATTGGCATTGCCGTTTAAGGATAATTTTACTGCCTTTTCCAACAGGCTATACGACACCGTATCCGATGGTAAACTCTCTTTCCCCGATTTTCCTACTGCCGTGACATAGTAATAGTATCGTACATTATTGCTTAAATCTTGAGTATCAAAATAAATAGTATCTACCTTTCCAGCAACATTGGCCTGAACTTCACCAATTTTATTATAATTCTTGTCACCTTCCGGTTCAGAACTTCGATAAACAATAAACTTTTCAATGTTATTGATCTGGTGGTGTCGGTACCACTGAACCTGAATCTGATTGATTTCACCCTCATCCGTCGGAACAGCATCAATCCCGGGCTCATCTGCAAGGGTGTCAGCCCCCGCCGGACGCAAAACCAGAGCCACTGGATCCGGCTGAAAAACGCGTTCGCCTGTCGGTTGTTGACAGGCTGATATAAAAATAATAAAAATTATGATCCAAAACATATTTTTAAAAAACCAAAATTAATGAAACACGATGTGAATTTCCAAGATCATGTGCCTGATAAGCGTAATTCACATGGATCTTCCACAAAATCAAACCAGCTCCTGCAGTAATGTGGCCTGAGTTGCTTCCTGCTCTTAGGGCAAACATTGATTTTACCAATAACTCTGCTCCCAAATGGGTATTCCCATTATATTTGCTGTCCACATCATATGCGATCGTCAGGTCACTATTTACAAAAGGCAGTGGCTGCGTGTATTGCACACCATACTTAAAATTCCGGTGCAGCCGGTCTGCATGTCTTGATTCTGTATCCCAGACCAGACGAGTCTCTGCTATATCCTGAATATTCAAGCCAAAATTTAAATCACCATAATAATCACCGGTAAAAACATCTTTTAAACTAAAACTCAAAATTCCCCCCAGATCGACACCAATACCTGAGGCTTTATTTTGATCGATTTGCTGATTGATATATTTAATATTGCCACCTAAGCCAAATTTAATAGGCACTTCGAAGTATTGCCAACCAAGATCTAAAGTCGTCGGGAATAAACGGGCGAAAGAAAAAACAAATACATCGTTTTGATTTGAGAAATAATCCACAGGGCCATAAGTAAGCTGCTGAGCCTGTCCATGCAATCTTTGATAGGCAGTTATTGGGCTATCCTCGTCAAATTCGAAACGGGGTATCTCATCCACACTAAGTCGCATCCAGGAAACGGCAAAAAACGAATTTTTCATTAAAGGCAGCACAAAACCAAGATAGCTCTGCTGTTCTAATTTATTAAACAGGTTGGCGTACATGCTTCCTGCCTGAAGACGATTGACCATGACCAAACCGGCAGGATTCCAGAATGGATCAGTGACACGACCATTGGAGGCCACTCCGGTTCCCCCCATACTCAATGCACGGGCGCCTACTCCCAACTCCAAAAAAGAAGCAGCGTAACGATTCCCCTGAGCCAAAAGAATCTGTGCCAATAAAGCTAAAATTAAGATACTTCTATTCATCATTGTAATTTTGCCATCTTTAATACTTTTTTGATTGATTTCCCTTTGTAAGAAGCTTTAATGATCGCAAAGTACACACCATTAGCCACCTGATTTCCATCATCATCGGTGCCATCCCAAACCAGTTCATGATAATTTGGCTCCAGTAAATTATCGTCTAAAATCGTAGGATCCAAATCTAACATCTTAGACCGAATTAATCGTCCCGATGTAGTGTAGATTTTAACAGATAAATGATCAATTTCTCCATTACTTTCAATGTAATAGGAAATGATCGTTTGATCTTTAAATGGGTTCGGATAATTTCCGTAAACTATTAGATCAAAACCTTCGGCAACCGTAAAATTTAATGTTTTTTGTGCAATATTCCCATTAACATCTGCAGTTTTTAGATAAAGCTGATGCTTTCCGGCTGCCAATTCCGGCGTAAATACCAACTGGACGTTTTTCACATCAGAACCACTATCCGGCAGGGTAACACTCTTATCTAAAAGTTGCCCATCTTTAATGATGTAATTTTCATCTATTTTCAGTTCCAATGATTGTTTAATATTAACCCCGTTTACATCCTGTAGTAAAATCCCAAGCGTAGGATTGTGAGGCACCAGCATGTTTTCGATCATCGGTCGGCCATTAACTGAAATTTCCAAAAGAGGCTCCGTATCATCACTAGTAAAAAACGGAGCGAATATGCCGGATTGGGTAATGATCGTTGTTAACACATTATCCTGCCACTGGCCAGGTACAACAATCCAGGCATTAAGGGTCTCATCGTATCGATAGAGAGAAATCTTATCTTTGGAAAATTGCCCACTCAGGGAATCAAATTGTACACTTAGGGTTGCCGGAACTCTTTGCTCACTGTTATCCGAGAGAAAATTTATTTCAATACCTGATGTATCGTGTTGGTTAAAATTTCTGACAAATTTCAAATCCTGTTGATCCGTTTTGGTAATTAACGGCGTCACGTTTTGAGTATTGAAACTCAACAGAAATGTTTTTGAACTGGCCTGGGGTTGAATTTCCACCGACCAATGGGGAAGTAATTGTATTTTTTGATGAGTTTGTCCATCCAGACTTGTGCCTAACTCTGGCGTAATGACAAAATAATTCTGGAATAAACTGGCAGTTACGATATTATTCTGTTCATCTTTTTCTTCCAGAAGTGAATCGCTGTCAACAAAAACTTTAATCTGGTGATAGGGCGAATATTGTAAATTCTCCGGTAAAGGCACCAAAATCTTCTTCTCTTTCAGACCGTCAATGGAAATTTGCTGAATTGCAAAAGGTCCATCTTTTGAAATCACATCATCATAACAGGCTACATTGATGTTTTCAATATTATCTGCAGAATTATTCTCCACAGTGAAGGCGAGCATTAAGTTTGTGGTTCCTCCCCAGCCGAGACTGTTGGGTTTAACCAAAAGATCAGGTCGTGGGTCAAGTATCGTTAGTTTATTCCAGTGTTCAACAATTTTTTCATTATCTTCAGTGGTTAATTCAACATCAAAAATTTTTGTGCCACCTTTTTTAAAGCCATTAAAGGGCTGGCTGACAAACACAGAATCATTCAGTTGGGCCAACGCCAAATTTACGTTGTAAACATCATAACTGGTTTCATCGTAAATATTTTTAATGTGTACCTGATTTACTGGTTTGTCTGATTTTACAACGACTTTAAAGACCACACTTTGATTTATTTCCGGTTGTGAAGGTTCGGTTTCAACACGTTTGATGAGCGGTTGTTTGACGGAAAGCTTGGCAAAACCATTTGCACTTTGGGAGTGGTTGGTAGCAAAAGCTTTAACACGTAACATTTGAGGAGAAAGGTCTTCCGGCAAACGAAAATTTACAGACAAAGGAGGAGAAACTTGTGAATATTCCTGCTCAAACACTAAATAGTTTTCATCGTCCAGAACCTGGATGACAACTTCTGACAATTGCGGGAAATCTGCAATTTTTAATGAAACCGAATCACCTGGTAAGGCGTTCGGCTGATCCACCTTGATTGTCAAACTATTTTGGGGAAATGGTAATTTCAGTGAGGGATCACCTAATAAATTGTATTGTGAAACCTGAGACCGACTAATTCCGCCATAGCCAAATGTGTAGAAACGTCCTTCTTCCGTGTAGTAAAAAGGACTGGCCAGATAAAACATTTTCATTAAATTGGTCGCCTGTCCAAAGGTCCACTGGCCATCCCAGAGGAAATCCGGTAGACTCCAGGCAATGGCAAAATCATTGTAAATCCAGCCAACACCGGAAGATCCTAAAAAGGCGATCGCTCCTTTTTGTTCGCTCAGTAATAACTTTTCACCTAATGAATAACGACCCGAATTGGCAAAACTGGCCGTAAAACAGGTTAAGCTACTGATAAATGGCAGTTTGTAACCATTTTCCAGACGATCGACATCTTCTAGCCCCATCAGGCCGGCATCGGCCCAGATAGCACCGCCACCGTGTCCGACAAAATTAATATAGCTCAGTCCACGGTTAAAGGCATTAATCACATCCTGATTGCTTCCAAAATGTGGATCCGGCTGTTTTTCTTTATTTTCAATGGAGTTAATCTGGTCTGCAAAGAGAGCCGGTGGAATTCTGTGCTGAATCAGTCTTAGATTTTGTGCGCGAAAGACCGGTTTGTTGGTTAAAAATTCCTGAGTGCCGTCATACCCCGCGATAAAGAGGCTTTGATTGGTCCAGCGGCCGTTTGGATCTTCGGGATAGTTCTCCAACTTATCAAGATAATTTTGTAATTCGTAAACCGAATTAACAGGAAGCCTGGCCACGACTACCTCAGGTAAGTAATCATCACCCTCTAATAAAGCGTATTGATAGTCACTCTCAGCGGCTCCGTATTTAAGTGTGTTGTAAAAAATGGTAGGTACCTGATCATTTTCGGAACGATAATTTACATCGGCATCACCTACCAGCAGTACATATTCTAACGGTGTATCCTGATTCCAGTTATTATAAACCCATTTAATAAAGTCTTTAATGGCTAGCGGAGATTTAACGCCGTAATTAAATTGATCATAAATATCCCGCACGGTTACAATCTCTGGTGCAAAACCTTGTTCCACTTTAAGATCTTTTAATTTTTCACATTCCGTAGTGAAAAGATCATGCGTAATGATCAAATAGTCAGCCTTGTTTGAGCTTGCCAACAAGTTTCGTTGAGGGTCTTGCGGCTTCCATGGCCGATAAATTTCGATCTTGCTCACTGACTTTTTTTGATCCGAAGTTAAAGCTACATATTTCGTTGCAGGATCAACGACCTCGTCCTGAAAGCTAATCCCGTAGGAAAACTGATTTGTCTGTTCATCTTTAACCGGTTTAATGTCAACATTGGTTATTTTACTGATGCCAATTTTGTAAACCTCAATATCCTTTTCATCGAAGCCATCAATATTAAATTGAATCCGATCTCCCAGCTTGACATATCTTCCGTCGAAGAAATCTCTATCCACGTGAAATTTCAGATAATTATTGTAGGCTTCGTATTTTCTGAGATAACTGATTTCGAACCAGTTAAGTACGACGATGTCAGTCACACCGACCTGAAACATATCCACTTCCAGTCTGTTCAGCCCGTCGTTTAATGCGCTCTGATCTATTTTTACCGTAGAGTCGGCATTGGTTATCACCCAGCTGTCCTGATCTTTCCAGCCGTCTTCCGGATTGACAGTTCCTATCAGATGGGCGATATTCCCCTTGCCACGCAGTTTTAACGTCACTTTGTGCCCAAGTAGAGGGTTGGATTGACTATCGTAAAAAGATTTGCCACGAAACATGGCTGTTACTACGACTTCGTTGCCATACTCGGCGGGATGCGGGATTTCAAAATCGTAGCCAACGCCACCGGGAGCGGAGACTCCACCATCGAAATAAAAGCCATCAATTTCATAAGCCGGGCGATTGACCAGATCAAGTGTATGACCAAACTTATGGCTTACGGTGTTTTTTTCAATGTGTAGTGTATCCCGAAAAGCAAAAGGACTGATCACCAGTTGATTACCGGAGGTGCTGATGCCTCCGCTTTCTTCCAGCAGCCGTGCACCCCTGTCTGTTTCATAAACCAGCCAATAAATATTTTCATCGGAGAAAGGATCGGAATAAAGCTCGGGAAACTGTTTTTGAAAGGTACGTTCGTTGCGCTGCCCCCAAAATTCAAAATAATCTTCTTCATCGAACTGATGATCGTGTTCACCCTTAAAATAAATGGGGATCTCTTTGCCCTTATTGTAAAGATGGAGTTGCTGAGGATCAACCTTACTTAACGGAAAACCGGCCTTTAACAAATCTTCGTAGGTTACCCGGTAAATACCTTCTTCAAATACACTTAATTTGTAAACAAATTCATTTTGCAAGATTTTTTGCCAACGCACCAGATCAGATTCGCTGGCAGTTGGTGATGCTGCTGAAGTGGACAGTTTCGTCTGGTCGAGGGAATAGAGTGTTTGGCCTGAATTGATTACCACCGATTTCAACAAGTCAGTTAATTGACTTTTTCGGCCTCGATTCATTAGCATTGAGGTTTTGTTCAGACTCTGGGCTGATTGTCCTATTTTTATTTCAATTGTTTTTAGAATTTGCACACTCCGGTGATCAGCGGAAACCCGAACCGGAAAAATTCTCAATGCAAAAACCGGATAGTCCCCCATTCGGCCCAAATACTTAACCTCAGCCCAATTTTGATCGATCTTCTCCTGCGGTTTATCATAATGCAAATAGTGGTCAACCTGCTGAGTTTGGGTAGTAACAGAGACGATTTTTAAAGGTAAATCATGATCCGCGGCTAAATTTAAAAATTTTACCAGTACCGGTAATTGATTCCCGTTTTCATCTACTGTAAAAACGGCCTGGGGGTAGGTCGCAACTACCATTCCCTTTTCATTCATCCAGTCTGGTGCTGAAAAGGTCGATTTTAAATGCACAAATCGATCGGTCTGTTGCAGAATTTTTACATCAACATCAGCAGCCTGAAGCAATGTCTGCCAGACGATGATTATTAAAACGAAAACCGGAAGTGTTATTTTTATTCTCATATTCCCATTACTACCATTGGTTAATCTGTTGACAATGAAAAGAATCGGGTGATTTTGCCCTGAGGTTTAGGAGTAAATACCTCATTCAGTTTTTTCCTTAACATACTTTCGGTTAATCCTCGGATCAGTTTACCATTTTCTGCGATTGAAATCATGCCGGTCTCTTCTGAAACGACTATAACCAGAGCATCGGTTTGTTCCGAGAGACCAATTGCCGCCCGATGTCGCATCCCCAATGCCGGATCAAGCGATGGATTTTGTGACAGGGGCAGTACCGTTTTAGCCGCCACCAGAATATCATTTTGAATGATCAATCCTCCATCGTGTAGTGGAGACCGGGGATTAAAAACCGAACTGATCAATTGCTTTGATGCTTTAGCCTGCAGCGCAATACCTGTTTCAATGATCGATTTCAAACTCATGTCCCGTTCGATGATAATTAAGGCGCCGAAATTTTTCCGGGACAATTCCATGACCGCCTGAACAATTTCTTCAATAAATTGCAGATCACCCACTTTGACAATTTTACGGATTAACCTGCTTTGCCCCACAAATACAAGTAACCTGCGCAGTTCCGGTTGAAAAAGGATGACAAAAGCCAGTACCCATACCGTCTTCAAGCTGGACATAATCCAGGTTAAGGCGCTCATGCCTAAAAGTTCACCGATCATGGAAACCACAATGATGACCAGCAAGCCGGTAAACATGCGAATTGCCACGCTACCTTTTAAAAACTGGTACAGCTGATAGAAGATAGTGGTAACAATGGCAATATCAATGATATCGATAATAGTTACCGGAATAAAGCCTATCTTAAACAACATCAGGCGTTTTTCACCTCTTTTACTGCTGCCAATATTTTTAAGGCATCGTGCGTGGCCTGGACATCATGTACCCGCACCACATCGGCTCCATTCTGAACCGACAAGATCTGGGTCGTCAGGCTGCCAAATAGCCGATCGGGTACCTCTTTATTCAATATTTTGCCAATGAACGATTTTCTTGACGTCCCCATCAAAACCGGACGTCTGAGAAAGGTAAAATCTTTTAAATCACGAAGCAAATGTAAATTATCCTCAAGCCGCTTGCCAAAACCGATTCCCGGATCAATGATCACCCTGCTAATACCTGCTTCTTCCAACACCTGCAGGCGTTCCTGAAAGTAGTCGTACACTTCAGCCACCACATCGTCATAATGTGGATTTTGCTGCATGTTTTTGGGTGTTCCTTTTATGTGCATGATAATGATCGGACAATCATGTTTTTTTACCACGTCGATCATTTTTTCATCAAAACGGGCACCACTGATATCATTCACAATGTCAGCTCCTGCCCTAAGCGCTGCATCGGCAATTCTGCTTTTGTAAGTATCAATCGAAATTAAAACATCCGTCTTTTGACGTAATTTTTCAATGACAGGAATCACACGCTTTAATTCTTCTTCTTCGGGTACGGGTTCCGCGCCGGGACGTGTAGATTCTCCCCCCACATCAATGATGGAAGCTCCTTCTTCCACCATTTGCAATGCCCGTTCCAAAGCTGCATCCACATCGTAAAATTGCCCACCATCGCTGAAGGAATCGGGCGTCACATTTAAGATGCCCATGATCAGTGGTCCTTCATTAAAATCAAGCAGGCCATGAGCCGTTTGCCAGACCGGTTTCTCAGGATTTTCAAACCACATTAAATATGAGGCAACAGCCTCATATAATGAATCCTCATGACGAGTCGCTGGGTCATTCGAAAAATAAAATTTATTTGGGATTAAAAATAATGCTTCGCGTTTGGCAACAGTCTGGTACCAGCTGACCCAATTCGCTTTGTTCAGGTCGGTTTCCAGCTTTTTTATCTGCAGTTCAGACAAATTTGAAATTTTAATTAATAATTCATTGATCCCAAATGCCGGGATGGAAAGTTCATATTGATTATTCAGTTCTGCAATGCGTTCTGCACTATTGAGAAGAATCGGCCTTAGTTCCATGCTTCTCCTCCCATTGTTGGATTAAAATCTGCCGGATGCCCAGCATGGCTTCTTTGGCATAGGCATCATCATCGCCGGTTTTACGTGCAACCCGCTCGCGAAAGTATTTTAAGGCCGAATCCGCCAGCCCCATCTTTTTGTAAATTGTGCCCACATACAAATAGGAATCGAGATGTTGATCCATTTGAATGGCTTTTTTGAAATATTGCAATGCGGTGCTGTCCTGCTTTAGCATGTAATAGCAGACACCTAAATTGTAATATGAATCGGAATCATCCGGGAATTTGTCAAACAGGGTTTTAAAAATGGGCAACGCCTTGTCCGGATGATTGGTTTTGATGTACAAAGAGCCAAGTAAACTCATCATTTCCGGATCAGCGGGATGGATTTTAAGAAAGCGGTTAATAATGTCGATGGCTTCCTGAATGGAGCCCAATGTGCCACGTCCACTCAAATAGATTTCATTGGCTAACTGGTAAACTGCATCACGGTAGCCTGGATCGAGTTCCACCGCTCTTTTTAAAATGTCTACCCGACTCTGGTAGCCAATATCTTTTAAGCGATCAGACAGCAAAAAGCTTAAACTAAAATGGATTCTGCAATTTTCCGGGTCTTCCACATAGGCTTTTTTTAAAAACATTTCCGCACTGGTGTATTCTTTTTCCCGGATTAACATGCGTCCCATCAAAAGGTCAATGAAGGGTGTGTCCTGCCGGTCACGAATGATGGGGCGCAGGATGTTTTTAGCTTTCACAAAATCTGGATTTTTAACAGGAACATATTTAGCTCTTTCCTGATCCACATCCATTGCCAAACCTTTTTCCACATAAACCGCAGCCACAAGCGCCTGGGCTTCAACATCCTGCCTGCCCTGTAAAAGTTGGAATACTTTTTCATAGTCGTTTTCTAACAGGGCAATTTTGGCTTCCAGTAACGAATGATCCGGGGTAAAGTTTGCCGGTGATTCCTTGAACAAAGACAGTTTTTCATCCAAAAGCTTTAATAGGCTGTTAACATCCTGATCAGGTCGTACTGATATCTGAAATGATTTTTTCTCTTTAAGGTCATTGACAAGACATTCCCATTTAGTGCCATCGATGTTGGAACTGATCAGAAAACGAGGCTTTAATGCACGGGCTGTTTTTTGCCAGGTAGCATAATCCGTCCTTTTTTGGGGTGCAATGGTTTCGAACAGCCACTGCCAGCGATGCAATAAAAAGCGATCTTTTAGATTTTCTGTTGCCACTTTTTCAAAAGCCTCAGCCAGCAAAAAAGCATCGGCATTCAATCTCAGTTTATCCAACTGCCTGGTGGGTAAAAGAATGATTCGTTCCTGCGGTTTCGGAGGTTGGGTAACCAGCCACAATGCAAGGTAAAGCAGAAGCACCGCCAGGTTAAAAGTAATTGCGTTCTTCTTCCAGGTGGAATGCGACATTAAATCCGATTTTTTCAGGAAATGGAGGGTCAAATTCAAACTGAAAAGGACAAAAATTAAAAGAAAAACCCCACCAGGTACTCCCGCTGAAAGAAAAGTTATTATTCCATCCATAATGGCCTCATGAACATGTTTTTAAATCCATCCCTAAATCAGTGAACTTGCTAAGACAAGCCTTAAAAATTCCCGGAAGTTTAAGCCAATCAACAATTATCGACACCAATAGCCTAAAACTAAAGTCCTGGCTTCAAATAAATTGAGGGAACAGAGTCCATGCCCCATTCCCTCTCTTCATTCAACGAAAGTGATTTTAATTTTTCAAATTCTGGCAATGATCCCCAAAAACATATTTAAGATGCCGATTCGGAATCGGTGTTGTCTTTTTCTTCTTTCTCTTTCACCTCATTGTTTTCTTCTGCGGCATCTGCTTTTGTTTCCGGATCAGTCGTTACCGGTTCTTCTTTTTTCTTTCGGGTTCTTTTGCCCCTGGGCATGGCATCTTCGTCTTTTGCAGCAAAGGCCGGTTTTTCAATTTTTTCGCCCTTTAAAATCAGGTCGATCTGTTCACCGTCTAAAATTTCGAATTCCAGCAGAGCATTGGCCAGAGCATGTAATTTGTCAATATTATCCGTTAGTAATTTTTCGGCCCGGGCTTCTGCATCCCG
>CAYNLJ010000024.1:0-13059 GCA_964398005.1 uncultured Caldithrix sp.
TCGAGTATATTGGAATATCTCATGATTTTTCTCCTGAGTTAAATGTGAAACATCAAAGCCTGATCGGTTTGATTTTTGGGTTTGACCCTGATTTCGGATCTTTGGTAAACAATCGAATTTGGGGGAACACTTTGGGTAAGCCAAACATTACCTCCAATAATGCTGTCGTGCCCAATTACCGTTTCGCCGCCCAATATGGTCGCACTGGAATAGATGATGACATTGTCTTCGATCGTCGGGTGGCGTTTTTTGCGGGAGAGTTCCTTGGAGACACTCAATGCGCCTAAAGTAACGCCCTGGTAAATTTTTACATTATTGCCGATTTCGGTCGTTTCGCCGATCACAATGCCTGTGGCATGATCGATAAAAAAGGAATGGCCGATTTTGGCTCCCGGATGAATATCGACGCCGGTTTTGTAATGCGCAAATTCAGTAATCAATCTGGGGAAAATGGGCACTTCGGCTTCGTAAAAAATGTGTGCAATCCGATAGGCATAAATGGCGTAAAAACCAGGGTAGGCCGAGATCACTTCGTCCAGTGTTTCAGCTGCCGGATCTCCACGAAAAATGGCCTCAGCATCCTGCCACAATAATTGATAAACCTGTGGTAATTGTTCAAAAAATATATCCGCAATACCACCTGCGCTGTTATTCATTCGGCCTTCTAAGGGGCGTAAAATTTGCGTTAAGCGACGTCTTAAAAAAGAGATTTTCCCTTTAATTTCATCTTCACTTAAAAATTGTGCCTGCTCGCTGTAGTGCGGAAAAAGCAGTGCCAGCAGTTCTTCAACAAAATGATGGACTTCGCGTTTGGCCGGGAAACTGTTTAAATGTTCTACGTGCTTTTTTAAAAGTGATTTGCTGAAATTTTGATAAGTGGTCATCTTAACCCTCACATTCTTTAATAAACAGAACAAAGTAAAAATTAAAAACAGTTTTTTTAGAAAATGGAAATAAAATTTTTTGTTAAATAATTTTTTAATAGGTAAAAATTATTTTTGACAGGTACAACAAAGGTTGGTACATCGGCGGGAACACAAAAACGCTTTGGCAGGAAAAAGCAGTACAGGGGAATGTTTTAGCCCCGGACTGAAATTCATAAATTTTATGGAATAAAGCATTGGAACTCCTTTTTGCCGTCAATTCAATTTTAAAACCAAATACTAAAACTTTAAACATTAAAATGCAAGAAATTATTTCTGAGGCTTCAATAACACAATAATTTTTTGAGAATCAAGGCAATGATGGAAGAACAGGGAAGTAAACATTCTGATCATCGTGGATTAATACTCAAGCTAAAGCTTGAATTTCGGGTTTTTGCAATTACCCTTTTGAAACACTTGATCTTGAACTTAATTTAATACTTTTTATCGTTGTAATATTTCCTTTACTTTCCTGGCCAGATCGATCGGCGAAAAAGGCTTTTGTAAAAAATTCGGCAAATCTTCCTCAGGTACTGCTTTTAATTGGTTATCGCTGTAACCGGAAATAAACAGGACCGGCAGATCCGGAAAATGCTGATGTACCATGTCGGCCAGTTGTTTACCGCTTAATTTTGGCATGATCACATCGGTGATTAAAAGATCAAATTTATTGGAACTGTTTTTCAATTGTTCTAATGCTTCCTTACCATCTCGTGCCGGGGTGACCTTAAAGCCAAAGTAAGACAAAGCCCGGCTGGTCAAAGTGCGGACATCCACATCATCTTCTACCAATAAAATGGATTCATTGCCAAACAATTCCTCTTCCGCCGGTTTGTCTACTGTATCTTTCTGCTGTTCAGCTTCACCTTCGGACTTTGGAAAATAGATGTCAAAAATGGTGCCATGGTCCGGAGCACTGGTCACGTAAATTAAACCATCATTTTGTTTAACGATACCATACACTGTTGACAGGCCTAACCCAGTCCCTTCCCCGACTCCACGGGTTGTAAAAAACGGCTCAAAGATGTGTTTAACTGTTTCTTCATCCATGCCAATGCCTGTATCGGATATCGAAAGATGAATATAAGGTCCGCTTTTTGCACCTTCGTTGTCCTCAACAAATTGGTCATCCAACATGACATTACGCGTAATAAGGGTAAGTTTACCGCCTTCGGGCATGGCCTGCTTTGCATTGACCACCAGATTTAATAAGATTTGTTCAAGCTGATGCTTGTCTGCTTCAATAGTCCATAAATCAGAGGCTAACTGTTTTTCAATTAAAATATCTTCACCGATCAAACTTTGAATCATTGAAAAATAATCTTCTATCACCTGGTTCATGTTCAGCTTCTGAACCTGGCGCATTTGTTTGCGGCTAAATGCCAGCAACTGACTGGTCAGATTTTTGGCCTTTTCGCCGGCTTGAAAGATGTGTTCGATCTTCTTGCGGTTAGGATCTTTTTCAGAGGAAGAATAGAGTAACAGCTGGGCATAGCCGTTAATCACCGTTAATAAATTGTTAAAATCGTGAGCAATTCCACCTGCCAGGCGACCGATAGCTTCCATCTTTTGTGATTGGAGTAATTGGCGTTCCAGCTTCTTTTGTTCCGTAATGTCTTCCTGAATGCCAAGGAAGTGAGCGATTTCCCCCTTGTCATTTTTTATCGGGCTAATTAATAACCGTGCCCAATAATGAGAACCATCCTTTCTTTTGTTTACAACTTCTCCGGACCAGTTTTCTCCTTTAATGATGGTATTCCAAAGATTTGTGTAAAATTCTTCCGGCATTTCACCTGATTTTAATATGCAGGGAGTTTTGCCGATGGCTTCTGATTTGGAATAACCCGATATTTTGCTAAAGGCAGGATTGACATATTCAATTTTCCCTTTCATGTCCGTAATAATAATCGCTACCGGACTTTCGGTAATACCGGCGGAGAGCAAGCGGATAAATTGGTCTTTTGCCTTTTTTTCTGTAATGTCCAGCAGACTGCCCAAAATAGCGGGTTTGCCCTGGTATTCAATGCGTGAGGCCAGTAACTCTATTTCCACCTTGCGATCTTTTTTATCTTTTCCGGTAAACTCAATATGGATCGATCGGTTCTTGCTATTAAGGATTTGTTCAAAGATATCCTGTATTGAAGACTGATCTACCGGATGGCAAAGTTCCAGAAAAGAGTCGAGATTCAAAATATCTTTGGGATGTTTGAAACCAAAGATGTGAGCCATCTGAGGGTTGGCATATCTGAATTTACCATTCTGGAGTAGAAAAACTCCGATCAGAGCATTTTCGCTTAACATGCGATATTTGTATTCGCTGTCTTCCAGGGCTTTTTGGGCTTTTTGCTGTAATTCTTCCAGTTCGAACTTGTGCAGGGCAAAAGCCAAATCGTCTCCAATTTCTTTAAAAAGATCAAAAATTTCATTTGTGGGAGAAAACGTTTGCGAAAGTAAAGTCGATAAAAGGCCGTAATGATTCTCGCGGAATTTTATTTGATAACTCAAATGATAATGTCCATGATCGTTTTTTAGTAAAGGACAATTCTTACAATCACTTTCATTACTGTTAAAATGAATCACATCCTCAGAATTGAGGGCTTGTTCGAAACAGTCTGGTAATTTTCCTTTCTTAAAGAAATCCTTCAAGTCAGTATCTTTGATAAAATTGTCCGGGGCAACATAAAATTTTGGATGACTGAATTGGATCTCAGTAACCAGCATAGCGGTGCTAAAAACGCCGGATTCAACTAATAATTGTGTGGCTTGTTCAAGGAGTTTATATCTGTCTGTTTCTTCTAAAATCAGGCGGTTTAATTTTTGTCTGGTTTTCAGAATGGTGTTAATGATATTCAACTTTTGTTCCGTTTGATGCTTAAAAAGAGCCATCTGAATATTGGTGTGCAGGTCCATTCCCCGAATAGGTTTTAATAAGTAGGAAAAAGCAGTTTCAACCTGGGCCTGCTTTAAGTAGTCCTGATTGGCGTGAGCCGTTAAGAAGATAATAGGAATTTTATGTTTCTGAGAGATTTTTTTAGCCGTTTCCAGACCGTTTAATGGGCCGCGAATGCGAATGTCCATCAGGATTAAATCCGGGTTGCTGCGGTCGACCATTTTAATGGCATCCTGACCGGAAGCAGCCATGCCAGCTACCTGATAATTATATTCTTCCAATATCTGTTGCAGATGTGAAACTACCAGTGCATCGTCTTCGACAATAAAAATGCGTGGAGAGTCCATTTAAACCCACCCCTATTTTTTTGGAAAGTGAATGTTGATCTCAGCCCCTTGCCTGGTATTAAAGTCTATTTTCCCACCTAACTGATGCGTGGCCCACAAGTGTACCAACTTTAATCCCATTGATTTCAATGAATTTAAATCTTTTTTAATCCTAAATCCAGTACCATTATCCCGGATCGTCAGCTGAAAATTGGTCTCCTGTTCCTTGAAACCGATATAAATTTCTTTTTTGGATTTAACCTCATTGGTAAAAGCGTACTTAAAGGCATTGCTTACCAGTTCATTAACAATTAAACCACAGGGTAGAGCTTTATCGACGGGAAGTGTAATCTCATCGACCTGAACTGAAACTTGTATATCCTTGGAATTTGCGAAGGATTGCTTGACGTTGGTCAGTAAATTGTGCAGATAATGTTTCATGTCTATTGCTGCAAGATTGGTAGAATGATACAGTTGTTCATAAACCAGACTCATTGCTTTCAACTGGTTCTGCAGATTATTAAAAATTTCCTGGCTGTTGGAATCTTTAACCTGGGCCTTGTTCATCTGAATCAGATAAAACAGGCTCTGTAAATTATTTTTAACCCGATGGTGAACTTCCTGTAATAAAATTTCCTTTTCACTTAATGCCTGGCTTAACTTTAATTCACTCTCTTTACGGTTGGTGATATCGCGAACCACAGCCACATAACCTGCAATTTTTTGCTCGATGATCATTGGCGTGACATTGGTCGAAAACCATTTGGTTTGCCCGTTGGGTAATGTCTGATTAAATTCTAACTTAACGGTTTGGCCTTCATTTAATTTTTTGATGGTGGTTTTTAACTGCAACCTTAAGGTTCTTGGCATGTATCTGAAAATTGGTTTTCCAATGGATTTGTTTAAATCAATTTTCAGCTCTTCCGGATTGGGTGTGTTGAAAAATAAAAGTTTTCCATTTGGATCAAACAGAAATACCATGTCAATCATACTTGTTAGAATACTCTTAAACCTTCCTTCAGATTCCTGCAATGCCCGTTGATATTTTAAACGGTCCGTAATATCACGAATGATGGCCAGGTTGACCATCCTGCCCTGGTATTCCAGAGGAGTGCCAACTACTTCCACATCGATTTCAGTACCGTCCAGGGCGATGTGTTTTTCTTTAATCAACGGTTGATTTTCACCAGTTTTGGCAATAGCGAGAATCCTTTGTTTAACCATCTCTCTCTGATCTGGGTGAACGAAATCTAAGACAGGTACTCCGATCAGTTCATCGATGGATTTGGCCCTATAAATTCTGGCTGCCGCCTGGTTGGCAAATAACACGCGTCCATTTTCATGGACAACAATCGCATCCGGTGATTGTTCAACTAAACTCCGGTAGCGCGCCTCACTTTCTTTTAACGCTACTTCAAAATTCTTCCGTTCGCTGATATCTACCAGTACACCACGGATTCCTGTTATTTCTTCGCGTCGAAGAATAGCGGTGGCAAAAATCAACACCGGAAACAATTTGCCATCTTTACGCAGGGCAAGAAATTCATTGGAAGTCGGTTGTTTAAAATTTAAAATAGAGGTAAAAAAATGTTCCACCTTGGATTTTTGACCTTCGGGAAACCACTCCATTATCTTCATGCCATTAAGCATTTCCTGCTGGCTGAAACCAGTAAGTCGGGTTGCGAACGAATTAACATATGTCAGACGTAATTTTGGATCGCTTTCAAAAACACATTGAGGAAGCAAATTGGCCATCTCTTTAAAGCGGCGTTCACTTTCAACAAGCTGGTCCTTGGCCTTCTTTTGTTCGGTGATATCTTCCAAAACCCCTTCAAAATACAATTCATTGGTTTCCGGATCCCGGTAAACTTTGGCCGTGTCCCGTACCCAGATAATATTACCGTCTTTTCTTCTTAATCTGATTTCATGGGTATGTTGTTTTTCACTGAATTTCAGTAAATTTTTCCACAGGGTGTAGGTCTTTTGATCGATATACATTGAAAAGAAATTAATCTTTTTTAATTCATCAATGGATGAATATCCCAGAAGTTTGATCATGGTTGGATTAGCGGCAATAATTTGACCTTGTTCCGTCATGCGATACAGACCAACCGGTACATTTTCAAATAAGTTGCGGTATCGTTTTTCACTTTCCTGCAAAGCAGCATAGGCTTCCCGTTCTTTGGTAAAATCCCGCACTGTTCCCAATATCGCGGTTTTTCCCTGATAAGAAATGGTATTTACATTAAACTCGCAAATCTTAAAATCACCTTTTTTTGTTAGTATTTTTGCTGTGTATTGCTGTGGGGCAAAATCGCCCTTCTTACGCGCTTTTGCATAGGAAATTAATTTATCGCGATCCTCCGGGTGGATTAGTTTAAAAACATCGATCTTGTAAAGTTCATCTTTGGTATATCCCGAAAGCGTTTTAAGACTATCGTTAACAAATAAAAATTTATTGTTGTGGGTGATAAAGATGGCATCATGACTTTGTTCCACAATTTGTCTGTATTTCTCTTCACTTTCATTTAAAGCTTTTTCAAATTGTTTTTTGTCAGTGACATTATTTGAATATAGGACAAGAGTTTCTATTTGTCCTGATTCATTGTCAATTACCACGCCTGAACAGTCAATAATCCCTGATTTCCGTCCATTGAGTTTAAATTCCAATTCCGATCGGAATTCCGGTTGCTGTTCAATGCCATCCAACCATTGTTTAAAGATTTTCTTCGATTTAGAACTTAAAAATTGGGCGAAATTTTTCCCTTCAATTTTCTCAACTTTTAATTTAGTTTGCTGATAAAAGGTTGGATTGGCCCTAATAATTGTGCCATCAGGTTTTAACAGATGAATCCAAATATTAGCTGATTCAAAGAGGGAACGAAATTGTTGTTCACTCTGCTTAATTTTACGATGCCTCAGAAGTACAAGCCAGATTAAAACGGCAATTACAAGAGTGAAAAAAAGATTTATGATAAAGTATTTGTTTTTAGTGATATTTAATTGGCTTCGAATAAAAGCTTCTTTTGGATCTATCTGAACTCTCCAGGACTGATCGGCAATTTTAACTACAGCTTCCCTGGAAAAATCGGTTGGTTCATAAAAGGGAGTAGATTGAAAAATAGAATCCCCATCAATGGTTGAAATCTTAACTTTAAAATTTTCTTTTAAAAAGGGATTTGCCAGGCAATATTTGATCAAAGTATCTGTCTTAAATACAATATTAATAAAGCCAGTTAATTGTTCTTCATTAAAAATGGGCCGATAAGATGCAAATCCCCGGCCTCCCTGAAAAAGAGGGATTACCGGAGTACAGGCAAGTTTCCTGGTCTCAACAGCTTTTTGAATGGCGGTTTTAACACTACGGGCAGGGTGAAGGTGCAAATCTTTGTTTAAGGCCTCTTCATTTCCTTCTAAAGGATTTACAATGCGGATGATCCAATGGGCATCGATCCAGTTGATGGCCTGAATACCGGGGTAGGTTTTTAGTAAGTTAGAGACATCTTCTCTGAATTTTTGAGTCTGTTGTGCGTATTGATCAGCCCAGTTTAACGCTAAATAATCTGATAGGGTGAATCGCTGATTAATCCAGCTTTCCAGCCGAAAGGTGGTTTGATCTGCCATCAATTTTGTTAAGTTGTTCAAAGCCTGTTTCTGTTGCTCCCGGTCATGCAACCATAAGAAGCTCAAAATGAAAGCCAACAGAAAAAACAGAAGCAAAGGAACGATTAAAGAAAATTTTTTTAATGGGAATATTTTCAATGTCTTGTTTTCAGTCATGTTCCATTCAATGATTTAGTTCAAGTATGTACAGATGATCGGCAAATCCTTGTTTTTCTTTATTGGATTGAATAATAACAATCTGAAGAATTGCTAATTTTTCTTGAATGATTTCGCAAATTACAGGGTGGGAAGTCGTCTTATTTGTGAAACAGCTCTCTCAAGGGAATTCGCTTCATTCGTCCGTTTTTGAATTTTTGTTGCATGTCGGCCAGTTCCTGTTCTAAGGGACCGATCTCCCAGAAGTATTTGTCGTCCAGAAATTGCAGGTCTGTTCCGGTGTCGTTTAAGGGGCAAATATCCCGATATTCAATTTTCAGCCCACTTTCATTGTATTCGAACCAACGCAGTGGCAAGCCTTGAGTACGGCAAACATAAGGTCGAAAGGGATAAATCCGGCAGTGATCTTTTCCGTCTAAAAAGGCACATTTACCTTTGGGGTGAGGTGGTTGCTTCAGAACCTCCGGTGCCATTTGTTTGATGTAATCGGCTTCCACTTCAAAAACCGTGATGCCATCCAGACAGCAATCTGCACAGCCGGCTTTACAATGTAAACGCTTCTGGTTCAGCCTTTCCAAAGGCCGAACCTGCTGGTCTACTTTTTTGTAAAAAGCCTGTAATAGTTCAATGGGTGTTTCCATGTTTATGACTTCCAAGTTTCTATTTCTTCGGACTAAAGTTAAAAAATTATTTGTAAAAAATGGAATTTTTTTGCATGTTTTTTACTTATTTTACTTAAAGAATAACAAGAGGATATTATGCTTACCGGCAACCTTCAAAAACTTTACAAACGGCTTGCGGATTTAATTCCTGAACAAAGATTACTGTATGACGAATTAAACACCCTTGCTTATGGCGTGGACGGCAGTTTCTATCGCCTGATTCCTCAGTTGGTCGTAAAACTTTACAATGAAGATGAAGCACTGTGGGCCATGAAAGCCTGTGCTGAATTTAAAATTCCTTACACGATCCGGGCAGCCGGCACCAGCCTTTCCGGCCAGGGGATTACGGATTCGGTTCTGTTAGTTATTGAACCTTCAGAATGGCGGCATTGGTCTGTGAATGAAGATGCCAGTCGTATTACGGTTCAACCCGGCTTGACAGGGGGAAAAATTAACCAATACCTGCAACCGTATGGGAAAAAGATTGGTCCGGACCCGGCTTCCATTAATCATGCTTTTATCGGGGGAATTGTCTCAAATAATGCCAGCGGAATGACCAGTGGTGTCAGAAAAAACAGCTACTATACCCTGGCCGGTCTGCGTTTGATCTTTAGTGATGGCACGGTGTTAGATACCCGTGACCCGGAAAGCCGACGTAACTTTTTGGCTGCTAAAAAAGAACTGGTCGAAAAGATTGCTGATTTGCGACAAAAAATATTTGAACATCCGGATTGGGTGGAAAAAATCAAACACAAATACCAGTTAAAAAATACGACCGGTTATGGGCTTAATTCATTTGTCGATTATGAAGATCCGATCGATATCATTGAACATTTAATGGTTGGCGCCGAAGGGACATTGGCCTTTATTTCCGAAATTACGCTGGAGACAGTGGACGATTTTGCCCACAAAGCCACCAGCCTGATGATTTTCCCGGATATTGAAACAGCCTGTAAAGCCATTCCCATTCTACGCACCTGTCAGGTAAATGCCGCTGAACTGATGGATCGTGCTTCCCTGCGCTCGGTTGAAGATAAACCCTTGATGCCGGCCTATTTAAAGGAACTTGATTCCAGGGCTACCGCTCTATTGGTGGAAACCAGAGCCAATGATGTACAGACCTTAGAAAAGCAGATCGAAGAAATTAGCCAGGCATTAACGGCCTTGCCTATGGTACGACCGGCAGAGTTTACTCAGGATATTAAAGAGATTACAGCGCTTTGGAGTGTGCGTAAAGGATTGTTTCCGTCGGTTTGTGCTAATCGCAAAAAGGGTACAACTGTTGTCATCGAAGATATTGCTGTGCCTTACGAAAACCTGGCCCGGGCCATTACCGATTTACAGGGTCTTTTCAAAAAATACCATTATGATGAAGCCATCATTTGGGGACATGCCTTTGACGGTAACGTACATTTTGTGCTGATTCAGGATTTTACCATTCCTGAAGAAGTAAAACGCTACTCTGATTTTATTGATGAACTGGTACATCTGGTGGTGGAGGAATACAACGGTTCTTTAAAGGCCGAACACGGCACCGGACGTAATATGGCGCCTTTTGTCAGGCTGGAGTGGGGGAATGAACTTTATGAGGTCATGAAGGAGATCAAACAAATCTTTGATCCTGACGGAATTGTGAATCCGGGAGTGTTGATCAATGATGATCCTCAACTGCATTTAAAATCGTTTAAACCCATGCCCCAGGCCCATGATTTAATTGATGACTGTATTGAATGCGGCTTTTGTGAAAACAGTTGTGTCTCACGGGGCTTAACACTTTCGCCCAGGCAGAGGATTGTGGTTTACCGCGAAATGCAGCACCTGAAACGCAGTGGTAAAGAACCACAACGTCTGGCCATTCTGAATGAACGCTACCAATATTACGGAGAGGAGACCTGTGCCACTGACGGCCTCTGCGCCTTAACCTGCCCGGTTAATATCGATACGGGCAAATTGATTAAAGAACTGCGACACGATCAGCTTTCCGGAGTGGCCCGCTGGACCGCCGAAAAAATTGCCAATCACATGGACCTTGTTACGGCTCTCATGCGTTTTGGCCTGTGGGTTTTGGATGTTAAAAGAAAACTACTGGGTAAAAAGTTTTTGACGTCTGCTTCTAATGTGCTGCGAAAGCTAACCGGTAAACGGTTTCCACGAATTTCACCCTACATGCCGCGACCGGCCGTCAGAATTCAGACAAATTCACAACCAACAATGACTTCGGATACGCGTAAAGTGGTTTATTTCCCTTCGTGCATTACGCGGTCCATGGGGTTATTACCAGACAGCGACCAGGCAGAACCTTTAACACAATTGACTTACCGCTTGTTGAAAAAAGCGGGTTTTGAAGTGATTTATCCGGAGAATGTCAATCAATTGTGTTGCGGAATGGCTTTTTCCAGCAAAGGCTTTTTTGAAACCGGTCAGCGAAAGTCAAAAGAGCTGGAAGCTGCTCTGCTAAAGGCAAGCAACCAGGGAGAAATACCTGTGCTTTCGGACATGAGTCCCTGCCTGTACACCATGAAAGAGAATTTGGACAAACGTTTGAACCTGTACGAACCGATCGAATTTTCATTGAAATTTTTAGTCCCACATCTTGAATTTGAACCTCTGGATGAAACGATTACCGTTTTTCCGGTTTGCAGCGCCAAAAAGATGGCTCTTGAAGACCCCCTTTTACAACTGGCTAAAATGTGCGCCAAAGAGGTCATTGTGCCGGACACGACCTGCTGTGGCTTCGCCGGAGATCGCGGTTTCAGCCATCCTGAACTCAATGCCAATGGGCTTAAATTGTTGAAAGAACAGATAACCTATGATGTTAAACATGGCTATTCGACCAGCAGGACCTGTGAAATTGGTTTAAGCGAACACAGCGGCATCACCTTTGAATCGATTCTCTACCTGGTGGATCAGGTGACTACACCCAGGTCAAAAGAGTAGCACACACTTTAAACTTTTAGTTTTAATAAAATCAAGTTCAGGTTTGCCTTTTCAATTTTCCTTTTTGGACCATTGCCATCCGTCTATTGTTTATTGTGTTTACAATAGGACTGTTAACAGTGTTTATTGTTTTGTGTAAATCCAAGATAATAATTTCACCAGATTCCATAAAATCGAGGATTTTAAATTTGGCACTCCGTTTGCAATGATGAGGAGAAACGATAATCATGTGTCTGGCTCAAGTGCAGGAGGTGCTATGAAAAAATTATTTTTTGTATTTTTCTGTTCTACAATTTTATTTGCCCAACACCCGCTTGAAAGCAACCTGGCAAGTAAAAAGAAAATTTCTCCTCATTACAAATCTCTGATTTATGATTATCGACTGCCTGCCTGGGGCTATTCACAATTTTTTGTGGATTTGAATAGTTCTTTAAATAATCTCAGTGAAGACCAACGTGAAAAAAACAGATTTCTTTTAAACCTGAATCCTGTCTACGAACGTTACTATGATAGTGAGAAGTCGATATTAAAATTGTACGGCGATTTTGATTCGAGGCTTAGGGGCGATAAAGAAAAAAGAGATGAGGAATCTTTTTACCAGACAACCGATGTCAAATCCCTGAATTCAACATTGATGTTAAACAGTCAATATCAATTCTATTTGAAGGATGCCCTGTTTTTCAAAAGTACATTGGAACATAAATTTACCTATTACGAATCGAGAACCCATAGCGTACAAAAAAGAGTGAACAACAATATTGATTCAAAATCAATATTTATTTCACGTCACTGGCAATTGGCGGGTCGTTTTGGATTGGGAATTGGGCGCGTACGTAACGTAAATCCGGTAATGCGTGCTTTAGTCTTTGATCGCAATTTGAGGCAATTAGATGAACAGGGTTTCAATCTTAATCAACAGGATTTGCAGGAATTGGCTGACTATTTTACCAAAAGGCTGTCCTATTTTACTGCTTTTGATCGGCCCGAAAAATATTTTTTCTTCGATCTGCCAGCTTCGCTTCAGCAAAAACTCAATCGGCTGGCTCCCTGGCAGTGGTTTTATTTGAATGAATCCTGGAAACAAATCATCGGCAATCGACTGGAAGGATTTGAATTGGATGGTGGTTTAATATTTGATTACGACAAAGCGACCTATTCTTCACCATTCACTACAGAGCGTTTTTTATTGGGCGGGTTTGTAGAACAAAAATATTTCCACAATTTTACGCTAAATTATCAATTAGGGTTTAACCTGTACTCCAGTTTAGCAAAGACGGTGAATCACAACACAGAAGATGACTATTTGAGTGTCGTTAAATCTGCCATCTCTAATTTGTATTGTTTGACGGATCGATTATTGGCGGAGTTGACTTTTCAATATGAGATGGTTTTTGCCTCTCGTCAAGAAGATCCCAAATGGCAAAAAAGAGATGAAGTAACGACTAAATTGGACTGGACTTATTATATAGAAAATAATGTTTCCCTGATTGCCAGTTTTAATTGGACAAAAGTCTTTAATAATCCGGCTCATTTGTTGGTTG
>CAYNLJ010000025.1:0-6670 GCA_964398005.1 uncultured Caldithrix sp.
AAGCTCAGTTGGTCTAGAGCATCCCGACCCAGTCGGGAGGGTCGTAGGTTCGGTAAAAAAAATATTAGTCTTGGGCGATTGGCTCAGTTAGGCTAGAGCATCCAAGCAAACTTGTCAGGTTCATTTTTGTCCTTCCCTTTTACTGTACAGGAGGTGATAAGCCGAAAATATTTTTTGCAATTCTCTGAGTGTTCTGAAAGCAACTGTTACACTGAGTAGAAGTTGAGGTTTATTTTCTATTGCCTTATTAATATTGCCCCTATTTTTTTTAGCTCCCGTAAATTTTTTACGCATCATTGAATCTTGTTCCTTAAATTCCCGTAAATTATATTTCCATAAATCAAACTTAAAGGTTTTGCTTTGGCCGGAAACAAAAAATTTTCATTTAATAAATTGCTTCAATTTTCACAGCTAAAAACTTTTTGGCGTCAAAATCCACGACTTGGCTATCAACTGATCTGGCAACTACTTATTTTTTTCGCGTTGTTCTTCCTCACTTTTGGCGGTCCCTTAGACAAAACCAATGTTAATTTTCTGTTTTTAATCGCCCTGCTTATTTTTGCCTTTAAAAGTTCCAAAACGATTTACAAAAATCTTAAAATCCATCCGGCAGTTTATTTGACCATATTCTTTGCTGGAGCTTTTCTTCAGAATCTTTTTCTAAGCTTTATTACAGAACCTGCTTCTGCGGATATTTTGATTGCTTACCCCAAGCTGCTACTTTTGCAATTTGCCTGGCTGCTGATGTTTTGGTCAGCATGCCTCTTTTTTGCCCATGAAACCGATGGGCATCTGGGCTACATTGTGCTGGGATTCTTTTTTCTGTTTTTCGCACATCATTTATTCATTTATGGTCATCCTATCAATCAATGGATTTTTTATCTTCTACTTTTTGCGTCCTTAATGAAAAAGAGTAATTGGTTAGAAAATCTATCGCGGGCGGAATTAGGGATTTACCTGCTACTTGCGTTTGTGCTCTACGTGCAACTTCAACGGCCAGGGTATTTTGACACATGGAGAGATTTTGCTGATAATGCTGAAGACGGCTTCTGGGCCTACTCACTTCCTTTTTTGTTTTACTATGTAGCCAAAATCTATTTGCTTGTCATTTTGATTAAAATTCCATTAGTGCTCATTTACAACTACGCTCCAATTTCCAGAAAACTCTGGATTGCCAGTTTGTTTCAATCCACCATTCCGCAATTTGTTCAATTAGTGCTGTTATTGTTCATTTTCTTTTTATTTATCTCCGGCTGGCAGGCCGACAATTTGCGACGGCAAATTTACCAGTTGTGTGACCAGGCAGCCCAGGGCCACATCGAAACGGTACAAGTCAAAAAGATGCCGATTGATGCCTTGTATGAATTATCTCAGGACCCCAGCGTTTTTAGCAAGGATTTAAGCGTTGTAGCTTTAGGTCAGAACGATCAAAAACAAAAGCTGCTTTTTTTCCGTTCAGAAAAACTTGAACAAGATTCTTTGTTCGTTTTAACCGTGGATAGTCTGTTTTTAAAAGAAATCTTTGGCCGCACCCGGCTCATTATCGGAAGTGGCATTTTGGCGTACAAATTAAAACCCAAAACCTTCATGGCCTATTTTTACCGCCTTAAATTCTGGCAGTCAGGTACGATCAGAATTAATCCATTGGGTTTGATCAATCCCTTTTTAAACCTGAATAAGAACAGTGATCTGGTCATCTGGCCCATTCGTTCCGATCCGGGTTTGAAACAAAGCAATTTCTGGTGGCGTCATCTTCAATCTTACCCTCTAATCGTAGGTCGCATTATTTTCCCCCTGAATGAAGAGAACACTTACTTTGCCATGGACATTTATTACGATTTAAAAGACCTGTTCCACTGGAATTTTTTCACACAGGTTTTACTGGTTTTAATCTTTTTCTTTTTGCTGATCAACTCACTGGTTATTCGACGGGTAGTAAAATTCGGGACAGAAATCAATCAACTCATAATCAAACGCTTTGATCAGCTTAGAGCAGCGGTCCGGGCGATTTCCGCAGGAAATCTCGATTACCACATCCAACTAAAAGGAGACGACGAATTTACCGAATTTGCCACTCATTTTAATCGCATGTCACACGAACTTAAACGCTTTATGAAAGAAGCCGCCGAAAAGGAACGACTCAATCAGGAATTGAAAATTGCCCACGATGTTCAACTAAAGATGTTGCCGGCGCAACTACCTACGATTCCCGGCTACCAGGTAGCTGCTGATCTGACGACTGCCAACGAAGTGGGTGGAGATTTTTATGACCTGTTTCCCATCAATGACCATCAATATTTAATTGCCATCGGTGACGTTTCCGGCAAAGGCATGTCCGCTGCCTTTTACATGGCTCAAATTATCAGCCTGCTGCGTTATTCCCGGCCGTTTATTGCAGATTTAAAAGCACTCGTTTTAAATTTAAATGACTTTTTAATGAACGAAGTGTTGGAAAACAATGTCTTTGTAACTGCCACCATTGGCATCCTGGATATTCGTACCAATACCTTCCAGTTTATTCGGGCCGGACACACTTTACCTGTGTTGTTAAACAATCAAAACGACCAGATTGTCCTGCAGGAAATCGAAACCAAAGGTATGGGTTTAGGGATTACTCACTCACGGAAAGTGCTTGAGCAAAATCTGGAAATTGGAAAAATCAAGTTAAATGCTGGGCAAACGCTTGTTCTTTACACGGATGGATTTACAGATGCCACTCGCGGCGATGATCAGGCTAAAACGATTCTGTTTGGTGAAGAAAACTTTTTTACCGAGGTTAAACAGGCTGCGCAACTTCCTCCTGAACAAATGATTGAACATTTAAAGAAAAGTATCGAAAATTTTTACGGCGAAACAGCCCGCTTTGATGACCAGACCATTCTCGTTTTGCAAAAGGTTGAATTAACGGATCAATAACAGTTTCTGTTGCTTCTGTTGTAAACCAGCCTGAATTCTGCAAAAGTACAACCCACTGCTTAAACTGGTTCCCTGATCATTAGTGCCATCCCAGATGACCGAATGTCGGCCGGCCACATATTGTTTTGCCGGGTAATGACGAATTAACTGTCCCCGAACATCATAAATTTGGATTTTGACCATGGCACCATGAGTCAATTGAAATTGAATGTGCGTCGTTTGATTAAAGGGATTAGGGTAGCTTCCCAACACACGAAAGTTTTCTGAGGGAAGCCTTGGCGAGTTAGCTTCAATTCCGGTAAAAACGGAATTAATCCGGCCCGGGCTACCGTGATTTTGAGAAGCTTGCCAGTTCTTTGCCAATACATTATTGGAATCGGGATGAACCAACTCCAGCGTCGGTCCCTGTCCGTCCGCTTCGGATGGCCACGGTGACTGATCATCGTATTGAACCGAATCCACCAGCAGGCCCAGACCATTAAAAAGTTTCACCTGGTCACCGCTCCCAGACAACCCAAATCCCATATTTCCAATAGTTTTAATTGTTTGATCCGGAAAATGGCTTCTGAATTTCGAGCTATCAACACAGACAACTACGAAGGTCTCTGGATTTAAATAAGTCCCACCTGGAATGCGAAAAACATGACTACTATCTGAGTCACTGACAAACCAGCCTGATAAATCAATTGTTTGACTCGTCCGGTTGTACAGTTCAATCCAGTCTCCTGGATCGAAATTTGGAGCCGAATGATAATTAATCTCATTAATAACGATTTCTGAAGATTCAACAACCACCTTGCGGAAATGAGCTGTCAGCGAAATACTTTGCCCGGGAATAAGGCTAATGTCCGAATCGGTAGAATTTACTGCTCCGGACCAGCCGCTAAATTCAAATCCTGATCTGGCTATTGCTTTAAGGGTAATCGGATTTCCTGCAAAGTAAAAACCAATAAAAGGGAAAGCGTCCGGTTGTAAAAAGTCATTCAACTTAACTTCCCCGGCTTCTGCCGGTTCCATCTGTAATTCCAAAACAATACTTTTGGGCAGACCAAATTTTTTCTGAACAAATTGACGCATGTAAGCGGGACGATAACGGGCGAAGTCTTTAAAAATTGCAATAAACTGATACCAATCACTAAAGGAATTCCACCAAAGCTGATCGTCAATCCACCACACCGGTTGGCTCCACTTTTGGTAATGCCTTTCCATTTCCAAAGCAATCTGTTGCTGTAATGAATCAATCACATCTAAAACATGGCTGGTTTTAAAAGTTGAATTCATTAAATCGGCAAAGCGGTTAATGAATTTTTGTTTGAAATCCTGATTTTCAAGCAATTTTCGCAGTAAAAAGGTAGCCCAGGGCGGATTGCCCCAATGGTTTGGTGTTTGTGTTGGGCTGGTGGCATATTCCAGCGTATTGTATGAATATGCGTTTTGATTTCCGCCTATTCCATAAGCATTTAGGCCAAAGCCAAAATCGGTATCAAACAAAATCCAGCGCCAGCGTCCGTCGGGTTGTTGCGGGCGCCAATACTTGATATTATTACCCGGCCAGTCCCGATTGTCAATGTAAATTTCAAACGCCTGATAGGTAATAAAATTTTCAACATCCATCATTTTTTGGACCTGAGCGTAATACTCGGAAACAGAAAGGTCATGACTGCTCACGTAATCCAATAAAGCCGTGTAATGTTCCGAACTACCGGCCAGCGGCGTTCCATCTAATTCTAAAAGGTCAAGCGCATCACGATCAATACCAAAATGTTGTTCCAGATAGGCTTCATTAATCTTTTCGCGCAGGTTCAGAATGCCCCAGTACTCGCCGTTTAAATAAACCCGGCAAGGTCGGTAGGCCTGGATTTCAAGGTCTAAATTTTCGGCCAGTGTTTGCAAAAAGCCGTCGGCAAACATAGTTCGTTCCCAGTCATTGCCACTATTACGCAGCACAAAACTGTGGTAACGATCAAACGGCAGGTTCGGGAAAAGCGGGTACTCAATGTAGTCCGAACCATATCTTTTTCGGGCAAAAATAGCCAGCGACTTTTGTGGCCTTGCCCGGCTCCAGGCGCCGAAAATTTTCATTCCGGCATCGGCTTCAAAACCGTTGGTTAAATCAGGTTCCCAAAATTCCATATGAACCGGACGTTCCCAGTCCTGCCAGAAATTAGCACCCCAATAGGGTAAATTGGGATCATAATCCGTTCCCAACACATAAATGCCGGTCTCTTCATCCCACAAATTTTCTGGTGCAGTTGTCAGACAAATCGTGGGCAGTTGTGAAGGCGGGTCAAACAGAAAGGTTCTGGTTGAAACAGGCCCCGGTAAAAGATTGGGCGCCAACACCCTTGCCCTGACAACCGTGTTTTCGTCTATTTTAATCGGCCTTTCATAGGTCGTAGAAGTAGAATCCGGAATTGAACCATCCTGTGTAAAATAAATCTGACCTGGACCCATTGTACTAAGTTCCAGAAAAAATTCCTGGCTATGGTAGACCTCTTCACTGGAAAAAATAACTTCCCGTCCTCTGTCTTTAAATCCTTTTGTCAAATTTTCCGCACCGGGCGTTGGCTGCTCAAAGTAAACCCATTGTTGTGGATTTCCCGCTTCACGGCCGTAAGAAACATCACTGGGTAATGCAGGAATTTTCAACTGATCAACAACTTCCCCCTGCCCGTTACTTAAAATTAACGTTTCACCCTGTTGACTCAGTTTAAAATTGGTATGTAGATAAACAGGTTTAAGATTCAATTCTTCAGGTGGCTCGCTCCCTTCTACGATCGGTTGCATTGTGCCAACTGACAGGTAGGGAATAAAAGTCAGATCACTGGAATTGATGTTGTAATTATGCACCTCCACCGCCAGGACATTTTCACCAATTTGTATCAATGATTTAAACGGCGAAACATCAAACGAGTCCGGAGGAAGACCGCGGTACATTTTGGCTTCATGATCCCAGGAGTCTGCACCCTGATTCCAGGCCGGCCGGATGTTCGCTTGGCCGATATTGCTTCTGGCAATCTCCTGCCCATTCAAATAAGCCACGAAAGCATCATCAAAATCAATGTGCAGCAACAAGTTTAAAATGTTTTCGGGCTCTTGAATCTGAAAACGTTTCCTGGCAAATAGCGAAATGGTTGGCGATATTTGCGTCAAGTCATCGCCGTCACCATACCCTATCCCCGTCGGTCCTCGAACCCAGCTCGAGTCATTGAAGTTCTGCTCTTTCCAATTAGCTGGAATTTGGGCTGACCCCAACCGGTAACTCCATTGATCACCCTGACGGATTAAAGTCTGCCAATGAGGAATAGTTCGTTTGCGATCTTTCCCCGAAGCCAAAATTAAAAGGTAACTACCTGCCGGCATGGTTAGTTGCGGGAGTTGCCACTTTCGTAACGAATCCGGATTATCACTTAAGTTCCAGCCTTCCAGTGTAACGGCATTTGATGACGAATTGAACAACTCAATCCAGTCCGGACTGTCTTCATCTTCATCAAAAAAAGTAGAGGTGTTTTTAGACATTACTTCATTAATTAATACCTGGCTTTTTAAGGGGGGAATTAAGAAAAGCATTAAAATTAACAATCCCTTGTTTAAACAATGCAAAGAAAAATCCTTTCTCCATGATTTTCTCCTTAAAATTTAAAGGGCTAAATATGCAAGGCAAATTTATTTTTAAATCCATAGAAACAAACCGCCATTCACTATAGCTATAATTGAGATTAATGGATGAGATTCTTACCGTTAAATATAAGGG